>CAZWQT010000005.1:0-52492 GCA_964635945.1 uncultured Akkermansia sp.
ATCCTGATCGCCACCGTGGCGAATACCGTAGTGAAGGCGGCGGTGGCGGGAATTTGGGGAAGTCCGAGGTTGAGGATCCTCGTGCTGCCGGTGCTCGCGGTGACGGCGGTCGTAGGCGTCGGGTTTGTGGTGATGAGGTAGGTGTTTCTCGTTTACGTTTACGATTGCGTTTACGAAGCTGACAATCGCGTAAACGTAAGACGTAAACCTAAACGAACAGCTTAAGGTTGAGATTAGGATGCGCGAATCTCAACAGGCATGGCGCTGAGCTGCCGATAGATTTTCCCGAGTCGGTACACCGGCCACCAACGGTAGAGATAGACATCGAGCGGGCGCCACATGGCCACCCAGCCGATAATAATCAAGCCTTCCTGCACAATGGCCCGGAATTGACCGAGATCCGGATCGATGACCTGTGCCGCGGTGACGCAACCGGCCAAGAACGCGCTGGCAATCAGCAGGCTGGTCCAGCCGTAGCGGAGGAGTTGCTTGAGTTCCCGTTGGTTGAAGTCGTACCGGTAGTTGAAGTAGTTGCGGATCGATTCGTGCAGGATTCTTTCCGCCTCAGCGCGGTCGGGAGTCTGGCCGAGATGCACGACGAGCTTGAAAGGCTTCTTGAGATTGTGTTCCTGGGCCCAGCTGACGATGAACTCCTCGGCCTCGGGATCGAGATCACGCTCATGAAAAGGGGAGGGGTCGATCGAGTTGAAGATCTGCTGAAGATTCTGAACCTTGACCTCGATGAGCTGATAGGCCGGTTCGACGGGCATAGTTGATTATTCCACCAACGAGCTTCGAAGAAAAGACCGTCAAGTTGGATTAGGATGAAGATGAAGATTAAGAAGGCTCGAGGATTGGAGTTTGAGATTTCTTAATCTTAATCCTGCCCCTTAATCAAAGCTCGCAGCTGGGCTTAGAAATCCTGAGCAAAGTACGTAAAGATAATGTCAGCGCCGGCACGCCGGATGGAGATGAGGGATTCGTCGCGGGCCTTTTTGAGGTCGACCCAGCCTTTTTGGGCCGCGGCATGGATCTGGGCGTATTCACCGGAAACCTGATAGGCGGCGAGAGGTAGCCGGGTCGCTCCCCGCAGATCACGCAGAATATCCAAATAAGGTCCGGCCGGTTTCACCATGAGGACATCAGCGCCCTCCTTTTCATCCCGCAGAGCGTCCCGAAGGATGGCCCGGCGGTTGGCGGGGTCAGCCTGGTAAGTGCGCTTGTCGAGGGAGCGGGTTCCGGCGGCCTGGGCGCTGCCAACCGCATCCCGGAACGGGCCGTAGTAAGCGGAGGCAAACTTGGCGGCGTAGGACAGAATCCCGGTGGAGTTTAGACCCTTTGCGTCCAAAGCTGAACGGATGGCAGCGATCCGGCCGTCCATCATGTCGGACGGGGCAACGAAGTCGGTCCCGGCTTGGGCCAAAACGACAGCCTGCTTGCAGAGCAGCGCAACGGTGGCGTCGTTATCGACCTCGCGGCCACGCTGATCCAGAACGCCATCGTGACCGTGAGTGGTGTAGGGATCCAGGGCCACATCGGCAAAGACCGGCAGGTCAGGAAGTTCTTTTTTCAGCGCCCGGAGAGCACGGGGAATGAGACCTTTGGGATTCATGCCGGCCTTGCCGTCCTTGGTACGTAGAGAGGGTTCGATGCAGGGGAAGATGGCGATGCCACCGACACCTCGCTTGGCCAGGCGGGTCGCTTGCCGAAGGATGTCGGAAATCGAATAGCGGGCATGACCGGGCAGGCTGGGAACCGGCGTGGGTTGACCGGGGCCGTCCTTCACAAAGAGCGGAGCCACCAGGTGGGATGGTGAGACGGAAGCCTCCGTAAACAGGCGGCGGATGCCGGGGGTTCGGCGAAGGCGGCGACTTCGAATGGGGATGGAAAGCTTGGGGCTCAAGGAAACAGAATGATAAGGGCGGTTGGTGGAAGGTGGAAGGCGGGAGGTGGAAAGGTAGGGCGGGGTCGATGACCCCGCCTAGATTACGATCGATTTAATTAATCATCGCAGGCGGCCTCATCGAGGCCGCCCTACCTAGGTCTAGAGTTTAAGTTTTTTAGGTTCCTGTTACTTTCCGCAGATGGAAGAGGTCAGGCTTTTTGACACGGCGACAAGGTCGGTCAGGGCCCTGACTGCCTCCGACGGCAAAGACCTTAAATTCTACGCCTGCGGGCCAACGGTGTACGGCCCGGCCCATATCGGCAACTTTCGCAGCTTTGTGGTTCAGGACTTGCTCGTCCGGGTCTGGGAGGCAGCGGGCGGGAAGGTGAAGCATGTCCGCAACCTGACCGATGTGGATGACAAGACGATCAAGGGAGCCCGGGACGCCAAACAGAAGCTGGGCGACTTCACCCAGGGCTGGACCGATCGGTTCTGGAGGGATGGAGAGGCGTTAGGCCTCAAGAAGCCGACCAAGGAACCGAAAGCCACCGAATTCATTCCCAAGCAGATCGCCCTGGTCGAGCGATTGGTGAAATCCGGCCACGCGTATGAGTCGGGTGGGTCGGTCTACTACCGGGTGAAGTCTTTCCCGAATTACGGAAAGCTATCCCGTTTGGACGAACGGGAGCTGAAGGAGGGGGCCTCGGGCCGGGCCGATGCAGACGAGTATGCGCGGGAGCAAGCGGCGGACTTTGTTTTATGGAAAGGACACAAAGCCGAGGATGGAGATGTTTTTTGGGAAAGCCCGTGGGGGAAGGGTCGGCCTGGTTGGCACCTGGAGTGCAGCGCGATGGCGATGGAGATCCTGGGCGAGACCATTGACCTGCACGGGGGCGGAGCCGACCTGATTTTTCCCCATCATGAGAACGAAATCGCCCAAAGCGAGGCGGCGAGCGGAAAGGCGTTTGTACGGCATTGGTTCCATGTCTCCCACCTCCTGGTGGAGAACCGGAAGATGAGTAAGAGCTTGGGGAATCTCTACACTTTGGCAGATGTGGCCAAGCGGGGTTACGAACCGTCCGACCTTCGACTGGTTCTACTGTCGGGCCACTATCGGCAGCCATTGAATTTTTCCTGGGACACGATGCAGGCGGCCCGACATGGGCGTGAGAAGCTGGGCCGGGTGCATGCGGGTTTGGCCGAAACGGCGGCAGGAAAAAAGTCAGCCAAGTCAGGTTGGGGGTCCTTCGGTCCGGCGTGGGAGGCTTTGCGGGAGGATTTGGAGACGCCCAAGGCCTTGGGAGCCTTGTACACGGCGGCAGCGGAGGTGGACCGCAAGCGGCGTCAGGGGATGAAACCCGAGGAGGCAGCGGAGGAGTTGGCGGGGATGGACCGGATTTTGGGGGTTTTGGGCGTGGCGCCGCATTTTGAGAAGGATGTGGAGATCCCGCCGGAGGTGCAAAAGTTGGCCGAGGCTCGGGAGGCGGCCCGGAAGGCGAAGGAGTGGAAGGAGTCGGACCGGCTGCGGGATGAATTGGCGAAGGCGGGATGGGAGGTGCGGGACGGCGCCGGGGGGTGGCGGCTGGTGCGAAAGGCCGGAGTTGCCTAGCTTGTCGCCATGGCCATGACCCCCCTCGAGGAACTAAGGCATTCCGCCGCGCACATGCTGGCAACGGCGGTGTTACGGCTATGGCCGGATGCCAGGTTGGATATCGGGCCGCCCACGGAAACGGGTTTTTATTACGACTTCGACCTCAAGCACCGGTTTACCGAGGAGGACTTTGCCAAGATCGAGGCAGAGATGGCCAAGGTGGCCAAGGAGGACCAGCCGTTTGTCCGCAAGGAGGTGAGCCGGGATGAGGCCAAGAAGTGGTTCGAGTCACGCGGGCAGAATTTCAAGGTGAGTCGGCTGGGCGACATCCCGGAGGGGGAGCTGATCACGTTTTATACCAATGGGGAGTTCACCGACCTGTGCGCGGGGACCCATGTGAAGAGCACCGGACAGGTGAAGGCCTTTAAGCTGCTTTCCGTAGCCGGAGCCTATCACCGGGGAGATGAAAAGAATGCCCAACTACAGCGGCTCTATGGGACGGCATTCGCAAAGAAGGAGGAGTTGGAGGCGCATCTAAAGCAACTGGAAGAGGCGAAACTACGGGATCACCGGAAGCTGGGTCGTGAGCTGGACCTATTCCTGATCGACGACGAAGTGGGGCCGGGACTGGTGATGTGGACGCCGAATGGGGCGATTGTCCGTCAGGAGATGCAGAAGTTTCTTTCCGAGGAGCTTTCGAAGCGGGGGTATGAGCAGGTATTTACGCCGCATATCGGGCGGTTGGGGTTATACCGGACCTCCGGCCATTTCCCGTACTACCGGGAGTCTCAATATCCACCGCTGGTGGATGGGGAGACTCTGGAGAAGATGGCGGCCGAGAAGTGCACCTGCGCCGAACTGAGCAACCGGATCGGAAAAGGGGAAATTGAAGGATACCTGCTGAAGCCGATGAACTGTCCGATGCACATCCGGATCTACGCTTCACGGCCGCGCTCCTACCGGGACCTGCCGGTGCGGTTGGCGGAGTTTGGGACCGTGTACCGGTGGGAGCAGTCGGGCGAGCTCAACGGGATGACCCGGGTGCGCGGCTTTACCCAAGATGACGCCCATATTTTCTGCACCGAGGAGCAGGTGGCGAAGGAAGTGGAGGGTTGTCTGGAGATGGTGCGGTTGGTGCTCGATACCCTTGGGATCAATGAATTCAGGGTGCGGGTGGGGCTGCGGGATCCGGGTTCCGACAAGTACGTGGGTGCAAAGGAGCTTTGGGATAAAGCGGAGAAGGCGGTGAAGGAAGCGGCCAAGAAACTAGGTGTGAAGACGAGCGAGGAGCCGGGCGAAGCGGCGTTTTACGGTCCGAAGATCGACTTTGTGGTGAAGGATGTGATTGGTCGGGAGTGGCAGCTGGGCACCGTGCAGGTGGATTACAACCTGCCGGAGAGATTTGGGCTGACCTACACCGGGTCGGACAATGCGAAGCATCGCCCCGTGATGATCCATCGGGCTCCCTTTGGATCGCTGGAGCGGTTCACCGGGGTGTTGATCGAGCATTTCCGCGGGGCGTTTCCGGTCTGGCTGGCGCCGGAGCAGGCGCGGTTTTTGCCGGTGAATGACCAGATGGTGGCTTACGCCGAGAAACTGGCGACGGAGTTTAAAGCGGCCGGTTTGCGGGTTTCAGTGGATACGAAAGGCGACAAGCTGGGCGCACAAATCCGGCGCGGACAGTTGGAGAAAGTTCCTTTTCTACTGGTTTGTGGTAACCGGGAAGCCGAGGCTGGTCAGGTGGCGGTACGGAGTCGGGAAAAAGGAGATGAGGGGGCGCAGGCGGCAGCCGCGGTCAAAGATCGGATTGTGGAGTTAACCAAGACGAGGAAGTAACAGAAATCGCCACAGCGGAAGTGGGGAGTCAGGACAAGCCTACTTTTCAAAGTGCGTGCTATTCTTGAAAAGATCTTAAAATACGTAAATAGCTAATGTTTAGCGGGATAAAAATTTGATTTTATAGCTTTCAATGAGTAAAGTTAGGTTATGTCAATTTCTACAAAATTTTCGTTAAGGACTGTTGCTAAAACTCTCGCTTTTGCGGGGCTCCTCTACCTGCCCTTTCACATTAGTGAAGCTGCGACAGTTTCTGTAAATGGAACTTCTTTTGATATTTCCGTCTTTAGTGGGTCTTATGACGATAACTTGAGTCTTTTTAATACCTCCGCCATGCCCTGGTTTGGCAACCAGGGTCTTTCCATCCAATTTGCAGAGGCACTTGGTTCGACGCTAGATCAAGCGGGTTGGCATCCTTTTAGCGACTCCCCGATGTTTGCTTATGATGATTCTTATGTGGACGGTCCTGGTGAACCGTGGGAGACCCGCTGGATTTTTTCTTCTCAATTCGCTCCTAATTTTACGGGGGATCCCGCAAATCCGGTTCGATGGAATGAAAATACCCAAGGCGATGGGCAAATTTATGCCGTGCTGACTAGCGCTGTGCCGGAACCAAATTCTGCTCTTCTGGTAGGTATGGGACTTGGCTTGCTTGCCCTTCGTCGCAGGGGCACCTGAACTTTCCTCCTCCTGATTTTGCATTCCTGTTCGCCCGCGCCCGCGCGCTTCCGTCTTGGTTATGACAAATAAAACGGTAGCGCGTGGGGAAGGGGGTCCTATTATTAGGGTTACTTAAGTGAGCGCACGCGACTTCGCCGCGAATCCTCCGGGGGCCTGGGGCCCATCCAGCCACGAACAGTGGGGCGACCCTGCATGGCAACTTCGCAACCGGATCCAGACTCTGGAGCAGTTGGAGTCCCGTTTAGCCCTGACCCCGGAAGAAAGGGCCGGCACGATTCTGGCGGGCAAAAAACTGGCCCTAGGCATAACCCCTCATTTTTTCAACCTGATCGACAAGGACGACCCAGACTGCCCCATTCGCCGCCAGGTGGTGCCCCGGATTGAAGAGTCCGTCACCAATCCTGACGAACTAACCGATCCCTGTGGGGAGGATTCCCACATGCCCGTGCCGGGCTTGGTTCACCGGTATCCCGACCGGGTGCTGCTTTTGGTGACCGACCGGTGTGCCTCCTACTGCCGCTACTGCACCCGTAGCCGGGTGGTGAGCGGAGCGGGGGAGCAGGAGCTGTCCGTGGATCTGGAGGGTGCCTTTGCATACTTGGAGAAACACCCCGAGGTGCGGGATGTGCTGCTCTCCGGGGGGGACCCGCTCCTCCTGTCCGACGCCAAGTTGGATTCCATCCTGACGCGACTGCGGCAGATTCCTTCCATCGAGTTCGTGCGGGTCGGGAGCCGGATTCCCATATTTTTACCGCAACGAATTACCCCGGACCTGGTGGCGATGCTGCGCAAACACCACCCCTTTTTCCTGAGCATCCATACCAATCACCCCAAAGAGCTGACTGCAGAGGTGAAGGCGGCCCTGGAGCGGTTGGCTGACGCGGGTATTCCCTTAGGCAATCAGAGCGTTCTTCTCCGGGGCGTCAACGATCGGGTGGAAATTCTTAAAGAGCTTTTTCATAAACTTCTGCTTTGCCGGGTGCGGCCGTATTATCTTTACCAGTGCGACCTCATCACGGGGTCGGCCCACCTGCGCACCACGATCCGGGAGGGACAGGAGATCATGGAACAGCTGCGCGGCCATACCACCGGGTATGCCATCCCCACCTATGTGGTCGACGGACCGGGAGGGGGTGGGAAAATTCCGATCGGCCCAAGCTATGTTGTGGGGATGGCCGACGATCGCGTGATTCTGAAGAACTACCGGGGGGATGTGTATGAGTACCCGGAAATCGGCCAACCCAGTCCGGCCGACCTACGCCGTTGACGGAAAGGAGCCTGGGGACGATCCGGCTTCGGCCGGGCGGGAGGTCTGCCGCGTCGCTGGGGCACCCTTGGATTTTATCCCACGAAATCACCAAGGGTGCTGGGAAGGAGCGGGATGGTCAGCCGGTGGTGGCCCGGGGTCCGGCCGGGGAGCTTCTTGGCACGGGTTTTTATCGGGAAGGAGCCCGGATCGTTTGGCGGAGATTCCGGAGAGATATCGGGAATTTTGACTCCGCTTGGATCCATGGCGCCCTCGCCAAGGCCATGGGCCGTCGTCCGGCGAAGACTGCGCGAAGGTTGGTCTGGTCCGAGGCTGACTCCTTCCCGGGTCTGGTATTGGATCAGTATGGAAAATATCTAGTGGCACAGATCACCACCCTGGGAATGGAGAAAAAGTGGAAGGGGGTGGAGGAGGAGATTCAAAGGTTGCTGCAACCGGAGGGCATCTGGCTGCGGAGGGATTCCCCGGGGAGAAAAATGGAGGGACTGGACAACCTTGACCCGGTCTCCATCGGCCAGGTTCCGGAGGCGCCGGTCCGCGTGGAAATCGCGGGGCTGGAGGTGCCGGTGGACTTGCGGGGAGGGCAGAAAACCGGAACCTACCTGGACCAACAGGACAATTATGAACAGGTGGCGGCCTTGGCCAAGGGACGAAAAGTTCTGGATGTGTTCTGCCACACCGGCGGGTTTGCCTTGAGGGCGGCCAAGGCCGGGGCCCAGGTGACGGCCTTGGACCAGTCGGAAGCCAGTCTGCACCTTGGAAAACAGGCGGCCGGGTGGCACGGATTGGGTGTGAAGTGGGTGGAGGATGACGCCTTCCGCTTTCTGCGGGGTCTCCGCAAGGGGGAGTACGATCTGATTATTCTGGATCCCCCGGGTTTGGTGAAGGGAGGCGGCGCGGTGGAGGCCGGGATGAGGGCTTTGGGGGAACTCCATCGGCAGGCATTCCGGGTTCTTCCCGAGGGCGGGATTTTGGCGACTTTTTCCTGCTCGCACCGCGTGGGAAGAAGGGAATTGTTGGAAGTGGTGAAGACAGCGGCACATGAGGCAGGCAAGAGGGTCCTCCGGCGGGAAATTCTCGGCCAGGCCGGAGATCATCCGGTCGACGTCCTATTTCCGGAGAGCGAATATCTCACCGGGTTCCTGTTGGAGGTGGTATGAGAGGCTGGTGGATACTTTTTTTCTGCACCCTCGGCTTGGCCGAAGCGGTGGAGATGCCCCGGATCAAAAACTGCGACGGCCAGGAGACAGTGTTGAACCCCAAAGGTCAATACACCGTGGTGATGGCCAGCAGCCAACCGTTGGCGGACACCACCCGGGAGTTTGGGCGGGCGATGTATCCTTGGCAGGGGCTGGAGGAGTTTCGTTTGATCGTGGTGGTGGACCTGCGGAGGTCTCTGGGAAGCTTTGTGCGAAGTTGGACGAAGGGAAGAATGAAGGCGGACTTGGACGAGGAAGCCCTGGCCTTGAAGCCCTGGTTCCTTTCCCGAGGTAACACGAACAATCCCCGGATATACCTTTGCGCGATTCCCGACTTTGACGGCACGGCCACCGAGGCCATGGGCTGGGGAAATGATGACGAGGTGATGAAAGTTCAGATTTTTGGCAAAGAGGGGGAAAAAGTCTGGGCGAGCAAGAGCGCAGCCTCTCCGGGACCTTTGACGACCAAGCTCAAAGAGCTTCTTGGACCACCGGCCAAGACACCGCCCCAGGCGGAGCCGAAAAAGAGCAAACTCCTGAAAAGGAGAACGTGAGGACCACCAACGGCATTTTTTGCGTGGGAGTGGATCATCACACCACCCCTTTGGCCTCAAGGGAGCTGTTAGCGGCTTTGGCCGGAGAGCGTTTGACGCCCCACCTCATCGAGCATGAAGGCGCGGAGGAAGTTGTCTTTCTCAGCACCTGTAACCGAGTGGAAATATACGGCCACTCCAGCCGACGAGGGCCGGAAATCGCGGAAGCATTAGGTCGAGCCATGCCTTTCGATCTGGCAAACACCTGGAAAGCAACCCAAGGACTGTACCTGCATGAAGGCTTGGCCTGTTGGCGGCATCTTTCCGAGGTGGCCACAGGCCTGCGCTCCATGGTGATGGGGGAAGCGGAAATTCTCGGACAGGTCCGCTCAGCTTATCAGTCCTCCCGCGAGGTAGGGGGGACAGGCAAAGCCATGCACGGCCTTTTTCAGTCTGCGCTGCGCGCGGCCCGGGCGGCCCGGCAGGCCGCCGGATTCGGCAAGGGCGATCCATCCGTGGGAAAGTGTGCCGCCGAAGCCCTCGCTGAGCTTTTGGGGGGACGAGAGGCGGGTCCCTTGTTGATTTTGGGGGCCGGGCACACCGCACGGAGTTTTGGGCTGGCGGCGATGGAGCAGGGATTTCGCAAGATCTGGATTTCTTCCCGGACAAAGCAGAGAGCAGAAGCTTTGGCTAAAGATCTTGGCGGGGAGGAAGTCCCGTGGGATCGGTGGGGGGAGGCGGTGAGAGCCTCGGGTGTCCTGGTCTCGGCCCTGAGCGGCGGAGAGTTACCTTGGAAATCCCCCCAAGAAAAAGGGGGGCCGGTAGCCTTGGTGGATCTCGGCGTACCGCGGACCTTAACCCAGCTGCGCACCTTTTATCGTGGGGCCCTCTGGCTGGATCTGGAGGAGTTGGCCAAAAGGAGTGAACTCGTGCCGGAATCCATCGGTGCCATTCATCGGGCGGAAGAGGTTTTGCGCGGCCATGAGCGAATGTGGCTCACCAACGGAACCTGGGCGGTGGGGACTTTTCCCGGGTCCCGGGGATGAAGGTTCGTCTCGGGACAAGAGGAAGCCGGCTGGCGCTTTGGCAGGCCCATCGGGTGGCGGATCTTATCCGCAAGGCCAGCCCGGGAACCGGAGTTGAGTTGGTTATTATCAAAACCACAGGAGACGAGCGATCGGAGTTTGGCGAAGAGCTGCTGGAACAGGTGGGGGAATTCAGTTCCGAGCTGGAAAAGAAACTTCTGGAAAAGGCGATCGATGCCGCCGTGCACAGCGCCAAAGACCTTCCCACGCAGATTCCCAAAGGATTATGGGTCGCTGCCTATCCTGAGCGGGCGGATCCGCGGGATGCACTGGTCCGGAAGCGTTCGGATTCCGAAAAGCCGTCCCGGGGGTCGGTGGTGGCCACGGGGAGCCCGCGCCGGGACATGCTTTGGCGGGAGAAGTGGAGGGAGACCGAGATTCGCGGAATCCGAGGGAATGTGGACCGGAGGCTGGAGAGGCTACAAGAGGACTCATCGCTTTGGGGCTTGGTCGTGGCGTGTGCGGGAATTGATCGTCTGGGCGGGGTGCCGGAAAAGCTGGTGATGGAGCGGCTGGATCCGTCCTGGATGGTTCCTGCGCCCGGGCAGGGGGCGTTGGCGATGGAATGTCGGGCGGAGGATCACAAGGTGCGAAAGGTTCTTGAGAAGATCGATGATCCGCCGGTGCGGGCCTGTGTGGAGGCGGAGAAAGGTTTTTTGCGGAAGTGGGGAGGGGGCTGTTCGGAATCGTTGGGGGCTTTAGGGACGATGAATCCCATGGGGATGCTTCATCTGCAGGCGGCGGTGAGGGACCGGCACGGCGGGGTGTTACGCGCCCAAATGGAGGGTCCGGTGTCCGAACCTGAAACCCTGGGAACTCGTTTAGCCGAGGAGATGCGGCGTGGGTAGGGTCGGAAAAGTTTGGCTGGTGGGAGCCGGACCAGGGGATCCGGGGCTGCTGACGCTCAAGGGTCGCGCCGTGCTTGGCCGGGCGGATGTGGTGTTTTTCGACCGACTGGTGAATCCCGGGATCCTGATTTGGGCCAGACCCGGGGCGCGCCTGGTGGACGTCGGAAAGGAGCCGGGCGGAAAGCGCACCGATCAGCCTGAGATTGGCAAGCAGCTCATGACGGCGGCCCGCCAAGGGGCGCAAGTGGTTCGCCTGAAGGGAGGGGATCCATTTGTTTTCGGCCGGGGAGGGGAAGAGGCAGAGGCCCTGGCCAAAGCGGATATTCCATTTGAGGTTGTTCCAGGGGTGACTGCCGGTGTGGCGGCCCCGGCAAGCGGGGGAATTCCGGTAACGCACCGGGGACTTAGCACTGAGTTGGTTTTTAGGATCGGGGCTCGCGCGGAGGGATCAGTCCGTGGAAAAACACTCGTCGGCTACATGGCAGTAGAGGGCCTGGAGGAATTTCTAAAGAATGTCCAAGAGGAGGGTTTCTCACCTGAGACACCGGCTGCCTTAATATCCAAAGGTACCTGCCGAGGGCAACGGACGGTCCTATCCACCGTGGCCAACCTGGCCAAGGACTCCCGCAAGGCCCGGATAGGCGCTCCCGCCATAGTGGTGGTCGGCGGCGTAGTGGCCCTCCGCAAACTGGTGGGAAAACAGTGTCGGGGGAGGTTGGCTGGACAAAGGGTGATTTTAACGGTGAGTGACTCCCTGGCCCGCGGATGGCGGGAAGTATTTGAGGCGGAGGGAGCTGAAGTCTGGCAATTGCCCATGACCCATATTCACCTGGTAACCCCAAGGCGATCTTGGGGTAAACAGATCAAAAAGGCCGAATGGATCGTGCTCACCAGCGGGGCTGCAGCTAGGGCCCTGCCTGGGGCGGTTGGCGATTTGCGGAATTTGGCCGGCAAGAAGATTGCTGTGGTGGGGCACTCCACGGCCGAAATTCTCCACCCCATCGGGTTAAAGGCCGATTTCATTGGTCGTGGCCCAGGGGCCGAGGCTCTGGCAAAGTCCTGGCGCGGCGCCAAGGCCGCTCCCGTCCTGCATGTAACCGGTAATACTGAAGAGGGTGCTTTCTCAAGAATTCTAAGGCGAAAGGGGTATTCCGTGAGGCGGATCGAGGTCTATCGAAACGAGGAAACTCCACGGATTCCGCCGACGATTTTGGATGCCCTCAAGAGGGATGGCGCCGACTGGCTGGTCTTTGCCAGTGGGACGGCTTCGGAACGATTCCGGCGAATGGCCCCCCAATGGCGTGTTGAACCCAAGGTTGCTGTCATTGGCCCGGCCACCGCGCGGCGGGCCAAACGGTGTGGATGGAAGGTCTGCCATGTGGCGAGGCAGGTATCACCGGCCGCTGTTGTAGCAGGGATGATTAAGGCCCAAAGATGACTGCCGAAGAAAAAATGGATGCCGGCCACACGGCCTTGGCCATGGGCGACATGGAAGAGGCTGCCGGACTTTACCGAGAGGCCACGAAGCTGGATCCCCTTTTAGCGGACGCCTGGCAATCGCTGGGAATGGCTTTGGTCAAACTGGAGAAACTGGAGGAAGCCATCTCCGCCTTGCAAAAACTGATTACCCTGAAACCCAAGGATCAACTGGCCTACAGCAGCCTTTCTCTTGCGCTGGGCCGGGCTGGTAAAATTAAGGAAGCCGAGGAAGCAGCGGCGAAGGCCAAGGTGGCCGGATGGGGAGGGGACCCGACCAAGCTTCAAACCCAAAGATTACACTAAGAACTGGTCGTTTACGTGAACGTTGACGATTACGAGGATTTGGAAAAGTAGCGGCGGGTTTCGGCGGCAATCACGCCGCTGAGGAGAAGTAAGGCGGCAAGATTCGGCAGGGCCATAAGACCATTCATGATGTCACAAAAGTTCCAAACCGCGTCGCTCTTCCAGATCGCGCCAATGAAAACAGCCCCAATCCAGAGCAGCCGATAGAGAATCACTGAGCGGACCCCGAAGAGATACTCCACGGCTTTTTCCCCGTAGTAGCCCCAGCCCAAAATCGTTGAAAAGACAAAAGTCAGCAGTCCCCCCACGAGAATCAGATCGCCGAAGGCGCCGATGTGGTTGAAAGCCAGATCGCAGAGCCGGGCTTTATTGAGGTCGGGAGCGGTCCAGTCGCCGGAACTCACCACCACCAGGCCGGTCAGGGCGCAGACTACTACCGTATCCCAAAAAGTCCCGGTTCCTGAAACCAAGGCCTGCCGGACAGGATCGCTGGTGCGGGCGGCCGCAGCAGCGATGGGAGCGCTGCCGAGCCCCGATTCGTTGGAGAAAAGACCGCGGGCAATGCCGTATCGCATGGCCTCGGCGATACCGGCCCCCAAGAAGCCACCCACGGCGGCATGACCGGTGAAGGCCGAGGTTAGAATCAACGAAATTGTGCCAGGAATCCGGTCCCAGGTGCTCGCAAGAATCACCAGGCAACCCATCACATAAAAAATCGCCATGAACGGAACCAGAAACCCACAAAATCGGGCAATGGAGCGAATTCCGCCCAGAATCACCGCGCCGGTGAGGCCGGCCATGGCCAACCCCAGCCAAAGACGGACCGAGGCGTCGGGTTGATTGAGTCCGAGGATGGCTTTTTTCACCACCACCATCTCCACAATCGCATTGGACTGGGCCATGTTGCCGATCCCGAAGGCCGCTACGGCGGTGAACAGTGCGAACAAAACACCTGCCCAGCGGGCGTTGAGGGCGCGCTCCAGGACAAACATAGGTCCACCAGACATCTCACCCCGGGAATTGGTGACCCGGTATTTCACGGCCAAGAGAGCCTCGGAGTATTTCGTGGCAATCCCGAACACTCCGGTCAGCCACATCCAGAAGACCGCTCCAGGACCACCCACCAGCACCGCCCCCGCCACCCCATAAATATTACCCGTGCCGATCGTGGCGGCCAAAGCGGTCATCAGGGAACCGAACTGACTGACATCTCCCGGGGCGCCCGGTTCCTTCGAAACAGAGAGGCGGATAGCTAAAGGAAGATGACGCTGAATCAAACCAGTGCGCCAGGTTAGGAATAGGTGGGTGCCAAACAGAAGGGCGACCAACCAGGGGCCCCAGACCCAAGAGGCGGCTTGTGAAAGAAAAGAATCCAACATGGGAATGCCTATTTCCTACCGAGCTTATGGGTGTTTGCACGAATCTTGTCGCGCAAAACGACGGTCGACCCGCCGGTCAAAATCGCCTTTCGGTAATTTTCGATCGCATCCGGTCGGCGGCCCAACGCCACCAGAATATCCGCGTAGTGTTCCAGGAGGAGGGGGTCGTCAGGAACCTGACGGAGGGCCTCGTTCATAAGTGGCTCGGCGGAGGCAGCCTTCCCCATCTTGAAGAGCGCCCAAGCCTGGCTATCGAGATAGGCGGGATTCCCGGGATTCAGGTCAAGGGCACGGTCGATGAGGGTTTTGGCTTCTTGAAGATTGCGCCCCCGCTCCGCCCACATGTATCCAAGGTAATTCAAAGCCTGGTGATGATCGGGATTGAGAAAAATGGCCCGCCGAAGCGCGGCCTCCGAGCGGAGAGGCTGCCCGGCCTGCTCCAGGGCGGCGCCAAATTCGAAGTAGAAACCCGCGTCAAGCAACTCCGGCTTCCCTTCGGCCAAGCGCTCCACCTTGGCAAAAGTGGCGGCAGCTTCGGCCATCCGGTTTTGAGCCTTTTGCGCCATTCCTTGGATTAAAAGAAGTTGAATCGTGTCTGGATAAAACCCGGCTCCAAATTCAATGGTGGCATAGGCACGCCGAGGTTGTCCCTCCCGCAGCTGCAAGAGGGCTAGACGCAGAATCTCATTCAGCGGGGGTGGACGGCTTCGGTATAACGCCAACACGCGGTAAATTTCCGAGCGGCCAGGCAGGCTCAATTCCTCATAGAGGTTGGCTAGAACAGGGTAGAGATTGGCTCGGCCGGGCTTATCTTTTTCCACCTCATGAAGAATCGTGTCGGCCTCTTCCGGGGTTCCATTAAGAAGAAGCAAGGCAGCGAGCTGCTCGCGGAAGGGAATTTCCTCGGGACGGGCCTCCACAAATTCCCGAAGAAACCGGATCGAAGTAGGCAGGTCATCTGCCGCCAGGGCGATTTCGGCCGCGCGGAGCGCTACCCCGGTGAAGGCGGGATCCAGATCCGCCGCACGGATAAAGGCCGGCAACACGGAGGCGGCAATTTCGCGTCGAGTTTTCCGAGAGAGGCTAAGGCTGGAACGAAGGAGCCCTTCGGACACCCGGGCCAAGCGCGCCGGATCCTCCACCTGCCATCCGGCGAGGGCGGCAAGAGCGTCCCGCTGCGCGAGAACGGCCGCCTCACCTTTTTTATCGGCGATATAGGCGAGACAAAGAAGGGTGCATCGTTCGGGCTCATCCTCGGGCGAGGCGGGCAAAGCTCCCAGGACCGCCAGAGCCTCCGCAGGCCGGCTTAGATCAAGCAGGGAAGCTGCCTTGGCCAGGGCCGCCTGACGGGAGGAGGGATCAGACTCGAGGGCCCGGGAATACGCGTCGAGGGCCAAGACGCTTTCGCCAAGCAGGTCGGCACGGCGACCTTCAGCAAAGGAAAGCGCGGACTCGACACGGCCCTCGCGGACCGGTTCGACGGCGATCAGGTGAAACGGAAAAAGACCGAGGAGGGCGCCCAGCGCCCCAACCTCAAGTCTTATACCGGAGACGCTTCTTGTGGCGGTTGGCCCGACTGCGCTTGCGGCGCTTGTGCTTGGCGATCTTGGCCTTCCGCTTTTTCTTGATGGAACCCATGCGGGCATCGTGCCACCCGGACCTTATGTGACAACCTTATTCAGCGGATACTCAATAATTCCCTCCGCCCCAAGTTGCTTAAGCCGGGGAATGAGGGACCGAACGGTTTTTTCCTCCATGACCGTTTCCACCGCCACCCAACCGTCGCGAGCCAAGGAGGAGACCGTGGGATCCCGAAGGGAGGAGAGAACAGAGGAGACGAGGGCCACGCGGGAGCGGGGCACGTTCATTTTAAGGCCGACCAGATCGCGGGCACGCAGAGCCCCTTCCAGCAGGAGGTTAAGGTTTTCGATCCGGAGACGATCCCCCGGGCGGGCCCAGACCTTCCGGTTCGCGATCAACTGAGGGTAGGACTCCAGGATCGTGTCGAGGATCCGGAGGCCGTTGGCCACCAGGGAAGAGCCGGTTTCCGTGATGTCGGCAATGGCATCAGCGAGTTCGGGCACCTTGACCTCGGTGGCCCCCCAGGAAAATTCCACCTTGGCCTTGATTTTGTTTTTTGCGAGGTACTGCTTCACCAGACCGACAGCTTCCGTGGCGATGCGTTTGCCGCGGAGATGGGAGGGTTTGCGGATCGAGGACTTTACCGGAACGGCCACCACCCAGCGGGCGGGCTTTGCGGTGGCTTTGCTAAACCGGAGTGTGGAAACAACATGAACCTTGGCGCGGGTTTCCTGAATCCAGTCCGTTCCGGTCAAACCGAGATCAAGGAAGCCATCCTGAACATAAGCGGCGATTTCTTGCGCGCGGATGAGGCGCACCTCAAAGGATGGGTCATCGATGGAGGGTCGGTAGGTGCGGGAGTTGGCCCCAATGTTGAATCCCGCACGCCGGAAGAGTTCCAACGTGGCTTCCTGAAGGCTCCCGGAAGGGAGGCCGATCCGAAGGGGCTTCATGATTTCCAACCCTAGGGGGAGAGCCGCGCAGACTCAACTTTCGTTAACGTGAACGTTCATGAAAGCCCGATGCCACAAACCAAATTTCTCAGTCTTGAACTGCGGGCATCTGTTGGGTGATGCAGTGGATGGCCCCGAGGCCGCCGACCAATGCGGAGCAGTCAATGCCCACCACCTTTCGATCCGGAAAGAAAGGTCGCAGGAGATCCAGAGTCGGCTGGTCGGTGGGGGAGTTGAAAACGGGCACGAGCACAGCGGAATTGGCGATGTAGAAATTGGCATGGCTGGCCGGATTCCGATGGTGGGGACCATCGCTCCGGGGCGGCATCGGCAACTCCAGAACCCGTAAGGGCTGGCCGCGGGAGTCTTTGGCTTTCTGCAACCGCTCCAGGTTGTCTTTAAGTGGGGCAAAGTTGGTATCCTGGGGATCTTTTTCGACCGCTGTCACCACCACCCCGGGTGCCACAAAGCGGCTCAAGTCATCAACGTGGCCATCGGTATCATCCCCCTCCAGGCCGTCGCCTAGCCAAATCATGTGCTTTATTCCGAGCCAATGTTTGAGCTTTGCCTCAATCTCCCTTCGTGAAAGCGAGGGATTCCGGTTTTTGTTCAGTAGACAGTGCTCCGTGGTCAGGAGCGTGTCGAGGCCGTCGGTGTCAATGGAGCCACCTTCCAGGATGTAGTCATGGGTCTCAAAAGGAGTGTCCGTCATGGGGCAGGCGGCGAGGGGGACCCGGTCGTCAGAATCCCAAGGCTGATACTTTTGCCCCCAACCGTTAAAACCAAAATCATGGGCGACCCGGGTCGGAGACCCCTTTTTGCGGTGCAGCATAAAAATGGGACCGCTGTCACGGAGCCAGGCGTCGTCGGTCTTGATGGTCACGAGCTTGAGGTTGGGGGACTGGATTTTCGCCTTCCGCATACGCTCGCCCACTTCTTCCGCGGCGGCGCAGTCATTCACGCAGAGGTAGACCCGCTCCCCCGGGATGAGGGCGCGAATGATTTCAAGATAGGTTTCCCGCACCGGTTCCATGAGGCCGGGCCAAGTCCCTTCGTTATGAGGCCAAGCCAGCCAGGTGGCCTCGTGTTTCTCCCACTCCGCGGGAAAACGGTACTGAGACCAGTCGAGGCAAGAGCTGGACGAACTCAAGGAGTGAGGAAGCGCTGATCCAGCCCCTGGTAGGCATCCACCCGGCGATCCCGGAGAAAGGGCCAGTGCTGGCGGGTGATTCGGATTTCATCCAGATCCAGCTGCGTACGGATCGTCTCCGGGCGATCAGGGGAGGCTTGGACGAGAACTTTCCCGATGGGATCGCATGCAAAGGAGGTGCCCCAGAAATCGAGATTGTCCTCACGGCCGGTCCGGTTGATGGAAAGAACGAACACGCCGTTGGCGATCGCGTGGCTGCGCTGCATGGTCTGCCAAGCGCCGCACTGGACTTTGTGCAGTTCCCGCGGCTCCGTTCGGGCGAGCCCGATGGCGGTGGGATAAATCAGGATCTGCGCCCCGCGCAAAGCCATCAGGCGGGCGGCCTCCGGGTACCACTGATCCCAGCAGACAAGGACGCCGAGTTTGCCCACGGGGGTCTGAATGGGTTGGAAGCCGGTGTCGCCCGGGGCAAAATAAAATTTCTCACTAAACCCCGGGTCATCCGGAATATGCATCTTGCGGTAGGTCCCGAGGATGGATCCGTCCGGGCCAAAGACGACGGCGGTGTTGTGGTAGAGGCCTCCGGCCCGTTCCTCAAAATGACTGGAGACCAAAGTGATTTTGAGTTTTTTGCAAAGCTTGGCGAGCTGATCGGTGGTGGGACCGGGGATCGGCTCCGCCAGTTCAAAGCACCGGTAGTCTTCCTTCTGGCAAAAGTAAAGAGAGCGGAACAGCTCTGGCAGGCAGATCAGCTGGGCCCCCTGCTTGGCGGCGGAGGTGATCCGGTCGATGGCGACGGGCAGGTTCTTTTTCGGATCGGACGCCATCGCCATTTGGATGAGGGCGACGGGCAGGCCGGAAGATCTCTTTTTGGACATGCGGCGATTTCAGCGCAAAGAGACCGGCGGAGCGAGAATTTCAGAGAGCACGAGGGCATCCCGGACTGACTCCACAGATCGAAGCTGGCGGGCCCAACGGTGCGAGGAGAGGGGCTGGGCTTCTTTTGCCGACGGGAAAGGCCGAAAGAGTGCACCCGGCTTTTCCTCTCCGAGGGAAAAAGCAGCGACCGCTGGCATGGGGACGCTTTTGGGCTCAGGGAATTGTGTGAAGACGGGCGCGGCCAAGGGTTCAGGAGTTTCGAAAATGATGACCGGTTCAGGACGCGGCGCGGGGGCGGAATCCCGCTTCGGGAGAAGAGGCGATGGTGGCGGTGGGGTCGGGAGGACCGGTGGTTCTACCTGCTCCGCGGAGGGAGGTGGGGCTTCGTGCCGACGCCGCCCAAGCGCCTCCATCAGATCCCCAAAATCACCAAACTCCCCGGCGGGCTCCTTCTCCGGGCGCGAAGGTCCAGAGCGGCCTGGCTTTTCCGCGGGTGGAAGCTCCTCTTGTCCTGGCCGGTTTCGCTGCATCCACCACTGCGCAAGGCTGGCGAGGACAAAGAGGATTGGGACGAGCCACTCCATGGTGGAGAGGGATTATTTCGAAACGGTCTTGCCCGAATCCTTGGCGATGGCCGCCCGCATCTCCGTATCGGCGGAGACGTTGCGGATCTTCTGATAGTCAAGAATTCCGAGGTTGCCTTTGCGGAAAGCCTCCGCCATGGCGAGAGGCACCTGGGCCTCGGCCTCGACCACCTTGGCGCGCATCTCCTGTTCGACCGCGACGGCCGCGGCCCGACGCATTTCCGCCTTGGCCTGGGCGACCTGCTTGTCGGCGTCCGCCTGTTCGGCCTGCAACTTGGCGCCGACGTTTTCACCCACGTCGACGTCGGCGATGTCGATGGAAAGGATCTCGTAGGCGGTGCCGGCATCGAGCCCGCGGTTCAAGACGTCCTTGGAAATATCCTGAGGATTTTCCAGCACGCCTTTGTAGGTCTCCTTGGAGCCGATGGCGCGCACGATGCCTTCGCCGACACGGGCGATAATTGTTTCCTCGGTGGCCCCCCCGACAAAACGGTCGAGGTTGGAGCGGACGGTGACCCGGGCGCGCGCACGCACGGTGATGCCGTCCTTGGCCACGCCGTCAATGGTGCTCTTGCCGGAGTTGGCGCCCGGGCAGTCAATCACGCGGGGATTGACGCTGGTCCGGACGGCGTCAAAGACGGTCTTGCCGGACCCGGAAGTGGCGAGATCAATTGCGCAGCAGCGGTTGAAATCCAGCTTGATCCCGGCTTTGTCCGCGGCGATGAGGGCGCGAATCACCTGGTCGACGTTGCCGCCTGCGAGAAAGTGGGTTTCCAGCTGGGCGGTGGAGACGTCGATGCCGGCCCGGACGGCAGTGATGCGGGCATTGACGATGAGGGAATTGGGAATGCCCCGCAGGCGCATGGCAATCAGGGTGGGAATCCCAACCGGCGCACCGGAGGTGAGGGCACGAAGCCAGAGGCCGAAGAAGTTGAGGAGAACGATTCCGAAGACCAGGGCCACGACCCCGGCGGCAATGAGAAGGATTAATGGCATAAGGGTAAACTATGGCGGAGAGGTTTAGGCCCGGCGAACAAAAATGGACGGACCGTCGACCCGGACCACTTTGACCTTGGTTCCGGACTCGAGATGATCCCCCATCGTGATGACGTCGACTTTCGTCCCAGCGATTCGTGCCGCGCCTGCCGGGCGCAGGTCGGTGACAGCCGAGCCCACCTGCCCGAGCCATTTCTCCGACTCCTTGGAGGCGTGGGCGGCCGTGGAGGGATCTAGAATATATTTTCTCCCCAAGGGGGTTTTGGGGAAATAGCGCATCCAGAGAACCGTCAGGATGGTGCCGGCAACAAGTTCCGCCATGAGGATGAGACTGCCGGTTTTGGGTCCAAATTCGGCAAACCCGACCACGGCGGCGCCGAGAAGGCAGACCACCCCCAGCACTCCGGCCACCATTCCGGGAAGGAAGATTTCCGCAAGAAGCAGGGCAGCTCCGGCGATGAGCAGGGTGAGCAGCAAGCTCATGGGTGAATCCGGCGGACGAGGGTGGTGGTGCCTTCGCGGCCCACTGCCTGAACCGAGGTCCCGGCCGGGATGAAGTCGCCCTCGGCCAGGACATCGTACATTTTCCGTCCCAAGTTGGCGCGTCCGCTGGGACGGAGATCGGTCAGGGCCTTGCCCCGGGCTCCGGAAGGTGCGGGTTCCTCCGCAATGGGCTGAAATCGGGGTGAGGTAGTCCTCAGCTCAAAAGGGCGGAAAAAGGCGGAGCGGGGAACAAAGCGGGCGGCCAAAAGGATGGCGGCCAGCCCCCCAAAAAGTCCCAGGGCGAAATTGAAAGCCGGCAGATGGAGTTGGGGAAGGGTGGGGAGGACCGGGTCGGTGGGGTACCGATCGACCATGGTGTTAAGGATACCAAAAAGCATCAGGCCGAGACCGAGCAGGCCGGGGAGAAAAGTGCCGGGAAAAATAAAAAGCTCTGCGGCAATCAGGGCCAGCCCAAGGACGATCATCAAAAGACTCTCGTATCCGGAAAGGCCGGCGATGTAGTGCCCGAAGAAAAAGATCAGACCACAGCCGGCCGCGAGGATCCCAAAGATCCCGAGGCCGGGGGTTTTAAACTCGATGTAGCCCAGAAGCAGGGCCGCGGCCATGAGCAGCGGGGAGATCGAGACGATAAAACGCCCAACCTCCTCAAAGCCGGTGGGTTCCACCCGGATGACTTTGGCCCCGGATTGAACATGTTTCTCAATCAAGTTTTCAAGGGTGTCGGCCACTCCGTCGGCCAACAGGGGCTTGGAGGGACGGCCGACCATTTGGGTGGCCTCCTGGGTGGTCAGGGTAAGAATGTCCCCTTTTGCGACAAATTCCCGGCCCTCGATCTTGAGGCCGTTCTGCTTGTTGACCATGGCGTCGAACACGGCGGGGTTGTGGCCGTTTTGCTCCGCGGCGGCGCGGATGATGGCGGCATAGCCTGAAACAAACTTGGCGGGCAGTTCCTTCGGACCCTCCTGACCGAGGGTGACGGGGGAGGCGGCGCCGATAATGGCCCCGGGGGCCATCCAGATGTGGCGGGTGGCGGCGGAGATAAAAGCCCCCGCAGAAAAGGCTTCCTTGTTCACGTAGGTAAAGGTGCGGTCGGCCGGTTCAAATTTGGCGATGATGGACATAATTTCCTTCATGGCCTCGCCCTCGCCCCCGGGCGTGTCCATATCAAGGATCAAGGCAGAGGCGTTGTTTTCCATGGCGGTTTTGACCCCGCGGCGGACGATATAGACGAGGCCCTTCTGAATCTCTTTTTGGATGGGGAGGACATAGACAGGTCCAGGGTCGGCGGAAGCGGGGGCCTTCTCGGCATGGACAGGGAAAGCCAGCAGAAGAATAAAAAGAAAGGGGATGCGCGCTGAAGGATTCGAACCTCCGACCCTCTCCGTGTAAAGGAGACGCACTACCGCTGTGCTAAGCGCGCGAAAAAGAGCAGGGACCATTCCGGGAAACTAAAGGAACCGGCGCAGGATTCAATGGGGGTAGCAGACCACCTGCCAGACCCTGCCGTCCGCCTGAGAGAAGCAAACGACCGCGAGCGTGTAGTACTGGTCCCGCTCCGGCACATACACAGCCACGTTTTCATAAAACCAGTCGTGCCCGCGGGTGATGTTTGGCATTCGCCCAAAGGTTTGCAAAACGACATCCCGATTTTGCCCCACTAAAAGCTCATGGAGTTGCTGGGGAGTGTACGTGGCAGAGCCGTAGTAGCTGTCCTGAGCCAGGGAGACGGACGATCCCATCCCCAAAGCCAGAGCAATCACCAGAAAGCGGGCGAGACTCATGATTTCTTATCATCCGAGTTTTGGGAAAAAGCGCCAGCTTCACCTTGACCGCTTGCCTCCAGATTCTATCCGAAAATGATGCGCATGCTTCTTCTCGGGATAACCCTCGGGGTCGTGGTGAGCCTCTCCCTGCGGGCGGAGGATTCTCCCGAAGCCCACCTGTTCTCCGGAGGAGCGGCCCCCATGAAAGGGGAGAACGGAAAATGGGGGTTGCGAGCCGCCGATGGCAGTTGGCTGGTCGAACCGAAGTACGGAGAGGTAAGAGCTTTTTCCGAGGAGTTGGCGGCAACCCGGGAAGGGGCTTCCTGGGGTTACCTCGGGAAGGATGGGGCTTGGAAGATTCCCGCCCGGTTTTCTTGGGCCGGAGATTTTAGCGAGGGGATGGCCCCGGCGAGCGAGGGCGACCGCTTGACCGGCAAGTTTGGTTATATTGACCGGCAGGGGCGGTGGGCGATCGAGGCGGAGTATGACTGGGCGCGGCCGTTTCAGGAGGGTCTGGGCGGGGTGAAAGACGGCGCCAAATGGGGCTTTGTCGACAAGAAAGGGAAACTGGTGGTGGAGCCGGAGTACGACCAGATCGGCTCATTCTCCTCCGGGTTGGCTCCGGCGCAAAAATCCGGCCCGCCCGGAGAAAAGGAGACCTGGGTCTACATCAAGCCGGACGGAACCCAACCTTTTGAAAAGAAATACGCCTGGGCGGGAACTTTTTCCGATGGGTTGGCGAGGGTCCAGGTTGAGGACCGCATTGCGGGTAAATTCGGCTATATCGACAACAAGGGCGCGATGGTCATCCAACCAAATTTCGAGGAAGCCTCGGATTTTCGTAACGGCAAGGCCACGGTGCGGCTTGGCGGAAAAAGTCGGACCATCGACAAAAAGGGAAATCCCGTCGACTGAAGGGAGACTTAGGGCTTGGGGGAAACGGGGGTCAGTTTGGGTTTGTCACTTAGGCCCACTTTTTTCCGCATCTTGGAAAGATTGGCGGCCTGGTAGGGGTTTGAAGCCGGCAGGGTGGGGTCACCCTCCCAAGAGCTGTCCACCCCCTGCTCCGGGGCGATGACCGCATTTTTTGCCCCGTCCGGCATCGAGTACCAACCGCGGGCGCCATCCTCCGGGTCGGTCGGAAGAAAAAGACCGCCCGGGACCTGGACCGTGTCCGCCATCAGTTTGGCGGCAAGTGGCTTTTCATACAGATAGTAGATGCCGTCCTCATCCATCCCGATCGGGCGATACAATCCGGCAGGGAATTCCTCCACCCCTCCGATTTGCAGTCCGGTGGCCTGAAGGGAAGCTTCCAGCCTTAGAGTCGGGGTATCCGGCTGGCAGGGTTTAAGTTTTTGCGCCAACAAAGGCAAGGGAAGGAGCACAAGGGCCCCAAGCAAGGCGCGGATCACAATCATAGGATGGCTTGCGCTTCAGTTTCAGCAATTCCAAGATACAAGCATGATTGTAACTGCATCCGTTTTAGCTGTGGGAGTTGCTGTGGCCGTGACCGGACAGGTGGCCAAACATAGGGTTCAAGATCCTAGACTCCCTTTCGCCATTGGCCTCGCCATGACGCTTCTGGCACCCACTTTCCTGATGGCACTCGTCGTCGAGGTCATTCTTCTGTTTACCTGGAATCCGCTGAATTGGATGGAATAGGGGGGCTTGACCGCCCCGCCTGCCAAGTCCTGCGCCGCATTGTCACTGCCGCATTCAGGCTGTAGGGTTTTCTTGGAACCTGGGCAGTCGCTCCTGAGCTTGGAAACGGGCTTAGGGGAGGAAAGTCCGGACACCAAAGGATACTTCGCCCCGGGAAACCGGGGGCGGTTTTGGGGTGACCCATGACCGACGGACAGTGTCACAGAAAACAGACCGCCCTGCGTAGCCTTGGCGAAACAGGGTAAGGGTGAAACGGTGGGGTAAGAGCCCACCCCTGCACCGGGTAACCGGTGGAGGGATAAACCCCGGAGGGTGCAAGGCCGAGCAGGGGAGACGGGTGATCCGCCCGTTCCGCGCAAGCGGAACATCCCCGGGTTGGAGCCGCACCGCGGGCCGCTTCGGCGGTCGGTGGAGTCCGCCGCAAGGCAGGCTAGAGAAATGGCTGCCAATCCGCCGGAGAAATTCGGCGGGGTCCAGAATCCGGCTTATGGGTTCCGCGGAACGGGGGCCGGGCGGGGAATGCCGCCCGGCCTTCGCCTTTTAAGAGCTTTGCGTGTAAGCGGCCTCGACGCGGTCGGCCACGTCGCGGTACTGGCTGTCGATCTCGTAGATCTTTTTGAATTCCTCGAGGGATTCGGTTTTTTTTCCCATTTCCTCCAGGGCGATTCCCAGGGAATAGATCGCATCTTTCTTGGTCGCATCCATCGCCACAATTTCCGAAGCGGCGGAGGCATACTGCTTGGCCGCCAGATCCAGCATGTTGCGCCGGTGGTAGGACTGGCCCAGAAGGATCAGGGCCCTGTGACGAACCGAGGGCTGACGCAGAGCCTGCTGCAGTTCCGGCACAGCCTCTTTATAGAGACCGTTTTCGACCATCGCTTCACCAAGCTCGAAGCGGTAGTTGAGGTCGTTCGGGTAACGGGCCACGCGCTCACGCGCACTTTCCAGGGTGATTGATTTTCGGCGCATCTCAATCTCCGCCAGGGCCGGGCCCTCGACCCCGGATGCGCGGGCCTGTTCGAGCTCGGCATCCAGCTGCTGGAGCCGGAGCCGGAAGACATTTTTCTCCAGGATCGGGTCGGACTTCTGGGTGAGCTCGTAGGCAAACTGAAACCATTGGAGGGCATGATCGAACGATCCCTGCAGTTCGCATAACTCGGCAATCTGCTTGGCGAGGTTGACATTCTGCGGCTCTTTTTCGAACTGGGCATGGAGGCGACCGAGCTGTTCCGCGACGGCCTCGGCGGTTTTCACCACTTTACCGGCCGACTCCAGAGCCAGACTCTCTTCCTTGCTTTTCAGGGAATCCCGGAAGTCGGAGGATTTTTCCCATCCACCTTCCTGAGTGGCCACAAGGGCGCTGGAGTCCTTCAACCCCTTGAGAGCCTCGCCGTCCGCAGGATTGAGGTTAAGGATTGTCTGATAGGTGTCGCGCGCTTTGGACATCTGTTTCGCGGCAATATAAGCGTGCGCCAGGCCGTGCAGGTTGCCGGTATCCTGCGGTTTGGCGAGGCGGACGGTCTCGTAGGCAAAAATGGCCGTGCCCGGAAGGTCATGGTTGAGGGCCAGTTCGGCCAAGGCACCATTGGCCTGCCCGTTGGTGGGATCAATCGCGAGGGCTTCCTCGATCTTGGCTAAACCGGCCCCGAGGGACTTTCCGGCAGCGGACTTGGCGCTCAACACCATCGGGGCGATCTTCACTCCCGCCATGCCTTTTTCCAGTGAAGAGGCGCCTTTGGCTTTGGCCATCTGCGCCGCCCGGAGGACTTTTCGACCCTCCAGGAAGCCGGGATGTGCTTCCAAAATGGGCGGGACGAGCATGAGGATGTAGTCCCAATTCTGACGGGAGAGGGCATCCTTGGCCTTGCGAAAAGAGTCCGCCTGAGGACCGGTCAACTGGCTTGAGGAAATCTCCGGCATAAGGGGAAACCTTATCCAAAAAAGGGGCACCTCCAAAATCAAAAAGGAAGGAGATTTCCTTGCCCTTTCCCACTTCTTCGCCCATCCCGAGAGGAATGATCGAGGTTGTCATGGCGTTGGGGGCGGGCTTTTTCCTGGGGTCTCTCCCGTGCGGATATTGGCTGGCCCGTTCCCGGGGCGTGAATATTCAGGCCCGGGGGAGTGGCAACATTGGGGCCACCAATGTTGGACGGGTGATGGGAAAAAAGTGGGGGTACCTCGTTTTCGCCTTGGATGCGCTCAAGGGCTGGATGGCCGTGTGGTTGGCACGGGATTTCCTGCAGACGGGAGATAGTTGGACCGTTGGGGCAGGCATGGCGGCGGTCCTGGGACATGTCTTTTCCCCATGGCTCAACTTCAAGGGAGGCAAGGGTGTGGCAACCTCGGCCGGGGTTCTGCTGGGATTGGCACCGGCGGTGCTCATCTGGACCGCCGGGCTGTGGGGCCTGACGTTTGCCGCCAAGAGAACCGTTTCCGTGGCATCGCTTCTGGCAGCGACGGCCTTTCCTTTTTTTGTGATGTGGCTGGAGCCGGGTCGCCCGGCGCTCCTTTGGTTGGCGTGGGCGTTGGCAGGCTTGGTTTGGTACCGCCACCGGGACAACCTGCAACGACTGCGGCAGGGGGTGGAAAACTCGTTTGATCTGGAGAAGCAGGGAAAAAGAAAAAAGAAAAAGAGAAAATGAAGATCGTGGTTCTTGGCAAAGGGGCGTGGGGGGGCGCCGTAGGGGAGCTGATTCGTGCCCGCGGACACGACGTGGCATGGGTGGAGCAGGAAGACGTGCGGATGCCGGGTCCGGCGGAGATGATTTTTTTGGCCGTGCCGACCCAGGCCGTCCGGGCCTGTCTTCAGACCCTGGGGCCGCAAGCCGTTCCGGTCGTGAGTTTAAGCAAGGGGGTGGAAATCGAGACGGGAAAACGAATCAGCGAAGTCGTAAAAGAGATTTGGCCGAAGGCAACGGTGGCGGCGGTTTCGGGTCCAAGCCTGGCCGGGGAGTTGGCGCAAAAGGTGCCGACCGCGTTGGTGGCCGCCGCCGAGAAGGAGTCGCTCGCGGAGGCCGTGCAGAAAATTTTACACGGACCCTATTGCCGGGTGTATCGGACCACGGACCTGGCCGGGGTGGAATGGGGAGGAGCCTTGAAAAATGTCTACGCCTTGGCCGCGGGGATGTGTGCCGGCCTGGGGTTAGGGGAAAATAGTTTTGCGGGCCTGCTCACCAGGTCCTTGCGGGAGATGGTGCGGGTGGCGGTTCAACTTGGGGCGAAGGAGGAAACCTTGTACGGGCTGAGCGGGGTGGGGGATTTAATGCTCACCGCGTACAGCCGAGCCAGCCGGAATCGTCGGGTGGGGGAGCGGTTAGGGGCCGGGGACAAACTGGAGAAGGCCTTGGCCTCCGTGGAGGGGGTCTGCGAGGGGGTGCCGACGACGGAGGCCCTTCATCGGATCGAGGCCAGACGGAAAGTGGAGGCTCCGGTGGCGGACCAGCTTTATGCGGTGCTCTTTCAAGGGAAGGCCCCTGCCGCCGCCCTTCAGGCTTTGCTGGAACGAAACCCCAAGGCGGAGACGGTTTAAGAGAGATTCCGATTCGACGGAGGCCCCGGAAAAGGGAATATTACCTCCCTTCATGAAGGTAGGTAAATGGCTGCACACCCGCTTCCGGGTTCAGGATCTCGATAAGAACCTGCATTTTTACAAGCAGGTCCTTGGCCTCAAGGAGGTATCAAGAAGCACCTCGCCACGGGGAAGTACTTTGGTTTTCCTTCAGTCCGAAGCCGGCGGAGAGATGCTGGAGCTGTGTCACTATCCGGCTTCCGGTCCAGTCCGCTGCCCGGCCGACTTGGTGCACTTGGCGTTTGAGGTGGAGAATCTTGAAGCTTTTGGAAGCCATGCTGGCGCCATGGGCTATCCTTGGACCGATGGACCCACGACAACTTCGAAAGGAACCCGCTTTGCTTTTGTGGATGCCCCGGAGGGTTACGAGGTGGAAATCATCGAGAAAATGAGCCGCTAGCATGACCAGTCGCCCCCTCCTCATTGCGCCCTCCGTCCTCGCGGCCGATCTGGGCCGAATCGACGAAGAAGCCGAAAAGATCAAGGCGAGCGGTGCCGAATGGGTGCATATCGACGTGATGGACGGCCACTTCGTGCCAAACATTTCTTTCGGCACCAACATGGTGAAGGCCCTGCGAAAGGTCATGGGGGACGTGACGCTCGATGTGCACCTGATGATCGAGCAACCCGACCGGTATGCCCGGGATTTTGTAGAGGCGGGTGCGGACTGTCTCAATGTCCATCTGGAGGCGCGCCACACGGTTTCCCGGACCCTGGATCAAATCCGGGAAATGGGTTGCCGGGTGGGTTTGGCGATCAATCCACCCACACTGCTCAAGCACGCGATTCCTCTTCTTCCGAAGATTCAGCAACTGCTGCTCATGACGGTCAACCCGGGGTTTGGCGGGCAGGCCTTCCTCTCGGAAGTATTGCCCAAGATCCGGGAAGCCCGGGAGGTCATCCTCCGGCAAAACTATGATGTCGATATCACGGTGGACGGTGGCGTTGGGGATGACACCGCCCGCTCCTGTGTCGGTGCCGGGGCCAATATTCTTGTGGCGGGGACAGCCCTTTTCCGGCAGCCAGATTTGAAGAAGGCCGTGGCGAACCTGAGGATTTCCGCCCAGTCTGCCACTGTCTCGGGCTAGGGTCGGGACCGTTCCTCATGGACCCTCAATTCATCCGCAACTTCTGCATTATTGCCCACGTCGACCACGGGAAGACGACGCTGTCAGACCGTCTCCTCCAGACGACCGGAGCGATTGCCGAGCGTGACATGCAGGCCCAACTGCTGGACTCGATGGATTTGGAGCGGGAGCGCGGCATCACGATCAAGGCCCATCCGGTCACCCTGAGTTACACCGCCAAGGATGGGCAGAAGTACCGCCTGAACCTGATCGACACCCCCGGTCACGTGGACTTTGCCTATGAAGTTTCCCGATCTTTGGCGGCCTGCGAAGGAGCCCTTTTGGTGGTGGATGCAGCCCAGGGGGTTGAGGCCCAAACCGTGGCCAACGTGCACTTGGCCAACAAGGAGGGGCTGACGCTGATCCCGGTGATCAACAAAATCGATCTTCCGTCCTCCGATATTCCCGGGGTGAAGCGTCAGCTGGAGGAGATCCTCGCGATCCCGGCCGAGGAGGCGATTCTGGTCAGTGCAAAAACAGGGCAGGGGATCGGAGAGGTCCTGGAGGCCATCGTGCACCGCTTGCCTATGCCCAAGGGCGCGGAAGGGCAGGATCTTAAGGCCCTGGTTTTCGACAGTGTCTTCGACACGTTTCGCGGCGTGATTGCCTATGTCCGGGTGATTTCCGGCGAAATCACCCCGGGCACGCCGATTCAGCTGATGCAAAGCGGCCGGAAATACGAAACCAAGGAGGTGGGAACCTTTAACCCGAAGCTAACCCCCGGTAAACGGCTGGGGCCGGGCGACACGGGTTATTTGGTGGCCAATCTTAAAACCACCGCGGAAATCGATATCGGAGACACCATCACCCACGCACTGAAGCCGGCCAAGGAGCCGTTGGCCGGTTTCCGCAAGGTCCAGCCGATGGTGTTTTCGGGTATTTATCCGATCAACTCGGCCGATTTTGAAAAGCTGAAACTGGCACTGGGCAAACTCCAAATCAACGACTCGGCCCTTGTGTACACCCCGGAAAGCTCCCCAGCCCTGGGCTTTGGATTCCGCTGCGGGTTTTTGGGTCTTCTCCACATGGAGATTGTCCAGGAGCGGCTCGCCCGGGAGTTTGATATGGAGGTGATCTCCACCTATCCGAGCGTGATTTACGAGGTCCACCTGACCAGCGGAAAAGTGCTCAATGTGGAAAATCCGGTCCAGATGCCTGACCCAAGCCTGATCGAAGAGATCCGGGAGCCGATGGTGACGGTTTTTCTTTTATGCCCCAACGAGAACATCGGCGACCTGGTGGCCATGGTCCGGGAGAAGCGGGGGGATGTGCAAAAAACCGAGTCGCTGGATGGAAAGAGGGTCATGTTGACCACGGAGATTCCGCTGAACGAAATCCTGGTGGACTTCAGTGATCGGATCAAATCAATCACCCGGGGCTACGGCTCGATGGATTACGAGCACGGCCCGTATCGGGCGAATGACCTGGTGAAGCTCGAGATTCTGGTGAATGGAGAACCCATGGATGCTTTTTCCTGCATTGTGCACCGCGATAAGGCCGCTTCACGGGGTCGCGTCCTGACCGCCAAACTCAAGGAGGTGATCCCGCCGCAATTGTTTAAGGTGGCGCTGCAGGCCGCCATCGGCGGGAAAGTGGTGGCCCGGGAGGATGTGAAGAGCTTTGGGAAGAACGTAACAGCCAAATGTTATGGCGGTGACATTACCCGGAAACGAAAGCTTTTGGAAAAACAGAAGGAAGGAAAGAAACGGATGAAGCAGTTCGGCAAGGTGGATATTCCGCAGGAGGCTTTCCTGCAGGTGCTCAAGGCCTTCGGAGATTAAGATGTTTTTCTTTGGCCAGGCAAAGGAGGAGCGAAAGCATCTGCGGGCCATCGAGCATTTTCTCGGGAAAAGGATCCGATATGGGCGGGATGTCTTGCCGGAAAAAACCTTGGTTCGGCTCCAGGAAGCCCGCCGGATGGCCAAGGAAGTCTTGGGCTGGACCGTAACCGCGGCGAGGAGAGGGGAGGCGCTGAAATGTTTGGAGACTCAATATGGGGATCTTCTCCGGACGGACAAACACCACGGAAAGAGGGAAAATGCCGAAGTGGCCCTGGTCGCGATTGCTCTGGCTTTAGGGGTGCGGGCGTACTTTCTTCAGCCGTTCAAGATTCCCACGCACTCCATGCGCCCCACCTTGTTGGGCATCCTCAACGAACCGGAAAACCGGCCACCCCCCAGCTGGCCCGTGCGGTTCTTTGATTTGATCTGGTCAGGCAAGGGCTGGCATCGGGCGGTCGCCCCCGCAGACGGGACCATTGAATCCGTGCGGGAAGGAAGACTTTTCGGGCTGATTCCATGGACGACAACGGAAATTGTGGCTGACGGGTGGACCGAGAGCGTCTGGACCGGTTTGCAGCAGGCGCGCGAAGGTGGTCTGAAGGTTCGCGCCGGAGACCGGGTCAAGGCGGGCGAAACTTTGGCCAACTTCAGCTCCATCAGCGGGGATCATCTTTTCGTCAACAAAGTGGTTTACCAGACCCGGAAGCCCCTGCGGGGTGAAACCTTTGTGTTTACCACGGACGGGATCGAAGGAATCGAATCCGGCTTGCGGCTGCGCGGAATTGAGGGCTCCCAGTACTATATTAAGCGGTGCGTGGCGGTGGGCGGAGATCGGTTGCAGATCCGGCCTCCGGTCCTTTGGATCAATGGTCAACCGGCCCAGGATTGGGCCTGCCAGCGGGTTGCGGCACAAAAAGACGGATACTCTGGCTATACCTTGGGACCGACCTTTTTAACAAATCCTGAAGACTCCTATGAGGTGCCTGGGAAAGACTACTGGGCTATGGGCGACAATAGTCCGAATAGCTTTGATAGTCGTGGTTGGGGCCCGGTTTCATCACGAAACTTGGTTGGTAAGGGAGCCTTCGTGTACTGGCCGTTCTCGAAGAGATGGGGTTTGATTCATTGAGACTTATCCTGGCAGGCAGTACTCAGGTAGCCTTATTTGTCGCACAATAAATATTGTATCAAATATATTAATTTGCCCTTAGATTAATTAAAATTCTGCTTAATTTGTTCTTAATTTTAGCTACTGCCCTCGCCCGGTGGCTCATGCTATGTTTGATCGAGGACGGAAGCTGGCCGAAGGTCTTTTGGGATCCTTTAGGCTGAAAGACGGAGTCATACCCAAAGCCCCCATCCCCTGACTCCGTGAGGGTGATCCGGCCAAAAACCCGGCCAGAAACCTCTCCCAAAACAGCCCCATTTTGAGCGATCACCAAAGAGGCCTCAAAATAGGCCCGACGAGCGCGGCCGGTTTTCCCAGTCAGGAGACCCAGGAGCTTTGCTCGGTTAGACTGGTCCGTCGCCCGGGGGCCGGAAAAACGGGCGGAGTAGACTCCTGGGCGGCCTCCCAGGGCTGGCACGACCAAACCGCTATCGTCAGCCAAAATGGGCCGATCGCGAAGGGCCTGGCTGAGCACCCGGGCCTTGATCCGGGCGTTGGCAGTGAAAGTTTTTCCGGTTTCGCGGATCTCGGGAAAGTTGGGCAGACCATGAAGGTCGCGGACGCGGCAGACCCCCCGGAGAAGTTGTGAAAATTCCCGGGTTTTGCCGCGGTTGCGGGTGGCGATCCAGAGGATGGGTCGAGTTCGACTTGGCATGGGGGATGGCGTTTACTATCGCGGTTTCAAGACCATGCCAACTCGCGCCGCTTACCCCTTCGTCGAGATTGAGCCCCGCTGGCAAAATGCGTGGGCCGAGGCTCGCTGTTTCCGGGCGGCCCAACCCGGAGAGCCGGGCTCGGAAAAACCCAAGGCCTATATCCTGGATATGTTCCCCTACCCGTCTGCGGCCGGGCTCCACGTGGGGCACTTGGAGGGATACACGGCGACCGATATCATGGCCCGGTACCGCCGCATGCGCGGGATGAATGTGCTTCATCCGATGGGTTGGGACGCGTTCGGGCTTCCAGCTGAGCAGCATGCGGTCCAGACCGGAACCCATCCGCAAGTGACGACGGCCAAAAACATCGGCAATTTCCGGCGCCAGATCAAGGCGATGGGGTTTAGTTATGATTGGGAGCGCGAAATCGACACGACCGATCCCAAGTATTTCCGTTGGACCCAGTGGATTTTTCTCAAGCTGTACGAACAAGGCCTCGCCTATGTGGCCGAAGCGCCGGTCTGGTACTGCCCCGCCCTGGGGACGGTTTTGGCCAACGAGGAAGTCCTGCCGACGCCGGAGGGCCCGCGTTCGGAGCGCGGCAACCATCCGGTGGAAAGACGCCCCATGCGGCAGTGGATGCTGAAGATCACCGCTTATGCGGAGCGTTTGTTGCAGGATTTGGATTTGCTGGAGTGGCCGGAGTCGCTCAAGGAAATGCAAAGGAACTGGATCGGCAAAAGCGAGGGCGCGGAGGTGGTCTTTGCGGTGGACGGGTCCCCGGAAAAAATCCCGGTCTACACCACACGCCCAGACACCTTGTTTGGAGCGACCTACCTCGTCCTGGCTCCGGAGCATCCCGCTGTACTGTCCCTCACCTCCCCCGATCAGAAGACCGCGGTGGAAAAATATCGTCAGCAAAGTGCTGCAAAAAGCGACCTGGAACGAACGGAGTTGGCCAAGGAAAAAACCGGGGTCCCCGTCGGGGCGATGGTGGTGAATCCGGTCAATGGGCAAAGGATCCCCGTTTGGGTGGCAGACTATGTCCTGGCTTCGTATGGCACCGGAGCGGTGATGGCGGTGCCGGCCCATGACCAACGTGATTTTGAATTTTCCAAGGCCTACGGCCTGCCCATCCGCCAGGTGATCCGACCTGAGTCCGGTTCGGCGCCGGAGCCCTACACGGAGGACGGGGTGAATTTTGAGTCCGGTTTTCTCGACGGGCTCAAGACCCCCCAAGCCAAGACGGCGGTGGTAGAGTGGCTGGAGAAGAAAGGCCTGGGCCGGCGCCAGGTTCGTTACAAGTTGCGGGACTGGCTCTTTTCGCGGCAACGCTACTGGGGAGAGCCCTTCCCCATCGTTTGGAAAGGCACTCAACCTGAACCGCTCTCGGAAAAGGACCTTCCCCTGACCCTTCCGGAGTTAGAAAATTTCCAACCCACGGCCTCGGGGGAGCCTCCCCTGGGTAAGGCGGAAGCGTGGAAAAACCTGTCCGGCGGACGAACCAGGGAGTTAAACACCATGCCCCAGTGGGCCGGGTCGTGCTGGTACTACCTGCGCTTTTGCGACCCCAGGAACGACTCCCGTCCCTGGAGCCCGGAGGCGGAAAAGTACTGGATGGCAGGTGGCGGGGTGGATCTTTATGTCGGTGGCGCGGAACATGCGGTGCTGCATCTGCTGTACGCGAGATTCTGGCATAAAGTCCTGTTCGATTTGAATCTGGTATCCCATCCCGAGCCGTTCCGGCGCTTGGTGAACCAAGGAATCATTCTGGGCGAGGACAATCGCAAGATGTCGAAATCCATTGGCAATGTGGTGAATCCTGATGAGGTGATTTGTGAGCACGGGGCGGATGCCTTGCGGGTGTTTGAAATGTTTCTCGGGCCGTTGGAGCAGATGAAACCCTGGAGTTCCAAGGGGATGGAGGGTGCGGTACGGTTTCTGGCCAGAGTCTGGCGACTGGCCTCGGAAGAGACGGAGGCGGGCAACTGGATCCCCTCCCCCGCTCTTTGTGAGGAGGCCCCGTCGGGGGAGACCGTGCGGGCTTTGGCGAAAGCGACCGCCAAGGTCACGGAGGATCTGGAAAAGCTCCAGTTCAACACGGCCATCTCGGCTCTCATGGTGCTGGTTAACCATCTCACTGGCCTTGAAAAGAGGCCCAAGGCGGCGGTGCTTCAGTTGGCGACTTTGCTGGCTCCTTTCGCCCCCCACCTGGCGGAGGAAGTGCATGCACGCGTTGGTGGCAAAGGATTCGTCAGTGTCGCGGCCTGGCCAACTTTCCGAAAAGAAGATCTTGAGGAGGACTCGGTGGAACTCGCCGTGCAGGTCAACAGCAAGCTCAGGGGTCGGATCACGGCGCCGACCAAATCCGCCAAAGAGCTCGTGGAGACTCTGGTTCGCCAGCATCCAGATTTTGAGGGGTGGTGCGGAGGAAAAACCGTGCAAAAGATAATTGTGGTCCCTGGCCGTATCGTGAACCTGATTGTCGGGTGAAGCGGCTTCGTTTACGTCCGCGGGAGCGGAGAATTCTCTTGGGGGCCGGTTTTTTGGTAATTGCGATTTCCCTGTTCAAATTTTACGCCTCGCAAGGGTGAGGCGTGGACATTTTGCCATAAATCAGCCATAATTTTCCTTATGGCCCATCTGTCGATGGATCAGGCAATCGCCAAGCTTCGTGAGGAAAATCCGAGGTACGCCCCGGCGGGGTACCATTTTATCCGGAGGTCCTTGGATCACTCCTTGAGGAAATTAAAGCGTGGTGAAGCGGATGGCCCGGCGCATGTGAGCGGCAAGGAGTTACTGGAAGGTTTTCGGGACTTGGCCTTGGAGGAGTATGGTCCTCTGACCAAAACCGTCCTGGAAGAGTGGGGCATTGTGAAGTGCTCCGATGTTGGGGAAATCGTTTTTCAATTGGTGAGCCTTGGCGTCCTGGGAAAAAGTGAGAACGACAAGCTCGACGACTTTGAGGAGCTTTGGTCATTCGCCGAGGCGTTTGACATGCCGTTCCGGCCCCAGAAAACCGAGTCGGCCACGAAAAAGTCCGCTGCCCGCGCGGCCTCCCCTGCTCCCACAAAATCGGATCGAAAACGCTCCCCCCAAACCGCATCTCACTCCGACACGGAGTAGACTTCGGAATTTCCCCATGGCCGAGTTCCAAAAAACCAACCCGGCGAACAGTACCGAGACCACCCGGAAATTCGTCCAGTTCATCATGGTGCAGGCCCAAAACATCCTGTACGTCCTGGGCCGTATCCCCACCCCTGAAGGTGAACGATTACCGCCAAATCTTCAGGCGGCCAAAATGATGATCGACCATTTGGATCTCATTGCCCTCAAAACCCAAGGCAACCTGAATCCCCAGGAGGAAAAAATCCTCAAGGAGGCTCTGCAGCAGGTCCAAATGGCGTTTGTGGAGGCTAGTGGTGGGACGCCGCCCTCGATGATGCCGGATCGCAGTCCCCCAATGGAGATGCCCGATCTCGAGGAAGAAATGGAGCCCACGGAATCCTCTCTTCGGGAGGAACCTCCGGCAAAACCCCAGTCTTCCCCGACCCCTCCGGGCGAGCCTGGGGAAGACAAAAAGAAATTCTTCAAAAGTTACGGATGAGAATTTTCATTCTCGCCGCCTGGCTTGGCGGTGCGGCGCTTTGGGCCCAGACGCCCACCAATGCGACGGTCACCACGAGCCGGCTCTCCCTGTGGAACTGTAAATTTTCGGATGGGAATTACTATTCGGTTTCCCTCGGAGCAATTGACTCCGTCAGTCAGCACGAGTACCTGCTCGATGGCGCTGTGCGGGTGGTGGAGGTCACGGTGGCGACCCGGGGCTCCACGCAGGCCCGTTTTTATGTATTGGAAAAGCCCTCCACGGATACCGGCGGGTTGCCGGGTCAGTCTCTGGCGGATGGAATGGGTCGCGTGGCCGAGGAAATCGCCTCTCGGGCTCCCGGAGCCGTCAGGTCGGCAACCAATTCCGTGGTGAAAAAATTTCCTGAGACCAGCCATGCCAAGGTGATCGAATATCGGATCTCCAACCGCGAGACCCTGGGAAAGCTGTTTGACCATCTCCTGAAACGGTTTCAGGGGCGCTCTTCCGACGACACGTTTGAGGTGCTGAACTGACTTATTTGGGCGGCGCACCAAAAAGGGAATTTAGAATCTGTCCGGCCGCCTTGGTGGCATTGTCTCCGCCCTGAGAACCAGCCGCCTTTTCAAGGATCTGCGCCCCGGTTCGAATCGCCGTGCGCGCCATGGCGGAGGTGAGCTTGGTCTTTAGATCGTTTTGCGGGTTATCCAGAGTGCCGGTGAGATTGATCGTTTCATAAAAATAACCGTTTTCTAGCCGTCGAAAACATTCCCCTCCGGTGAGAGCATTCACCTTGGAGCCGAGATTCCTTTCTAACCCCAACTGGATCGTTCCGCTGAGGTTTTGACCGGTGACCCGGACCTGTCCGCTCGCCCGTAGCAGCCCGGGCGCCTCCGCCACGATTTTGTGCACGTCATAAATTCCTGGCTGCATGGACCACTGCGCCTGGGCGGTGGTCAGAGGGCAGCCACGCAAACGGGGTTCCCCCGTTAACGCTCCCAGTAAACCCAGAATCGTCTCCGAACCCTTACCAGGCTCGAGCCGTGCATCCACCAACCTCACCTGCCCCTGCCCGACGGGTCCGCCGGGACGCAACTCCTGCAAAACAAAATCCCCGGACATCCGGGCGGGAATTTCAAAAAGCCCCAAGCCGATTTTTCCCCCGGGAATCGACCAGCGATCCCAGCTCAGGCGGCCTTGTGCCCGCGGGGCTGCGCCTCCGGTATACTCGCCGGAAACCTGCAGGCTTCCGCCGGAGGGAGATTTGCCCTCCAAAGATGTCAGGAAAACAGTGGGTTCGGTGTAGCGTCCTTTTGCCTGGGCGAGCTGAAGATTCCCCGCCCAGGAAAAAGGGGTCAGAACTTCCCCGCCCTGCAAGGCAAAGTCGGTCCGCTGTTTGGTGGGTTGAATGGAGACCTGAATTTGACGTGCCCCCCAGCCGGAAGTGGCTGCCCCGGGCTCGAGCCCGAAAGAACGAATCTCCACCTTGCCAACCTGCACATCCTGAAAAAGATCGGGCGAGCTTTTTGTCTCCGGAGCTGAGGCTTCCGAAGGGGTGGGGGCGAAACCCGGCCGGCTGCCCGGACGAATCGTCAAATGATCGATCGAGATCTCGGAAAAACGAAGAATACGGTCAAGGAGGAGGCGCGGGGAAATCTCCGTGCGAAGCTCTTGCAGGCTCCAAAGCCAAGGACCTGGGGCCTCCGCACGACTGGCAAAACCGGCTGAATAGACAGAAAAGGACGACCATTCCAAGGGTTGGAGCTCACCCTCAGTATTTAGAAGGGTGGAAATCTGCTTTGAGGCCATCCGGCGAAAATCGTCACCCCCCAGCCATTTCACCACCCAGACCGGCAGAAGGACCGCCCCGGCTACCCCCAGGACAAGCAGGACAGCCAAAAATCCCCCAAAGACCCATAGGAGACGTGTTTTCCCGGAAGCGGCAACGGACATCTCCTCATGTAAGGGCATGAGGTACCATTTTTGGAGTTTTTTCATCGTTGCCTTTCCTTCCTTCGGGGGATTCTCTTGAAGGGTGTTAAGGCTCGAATCAATCGGGGTCGAGGTGCCCGGCGCAGGAAGTCCCCTGCTCTCCGAGATTCAGCTCCAGCTTCCAGCAGGTCATTTTGGCGCCGTCGTGGGTCCCTCCGGTTGCGGGAAAAGCACCATGCTGAAGGTCATTGCCGGCATTTTGCCCCACACTGTGGGGTCTATTTCATGGCAGGGGCGGGACCTGGAAAAAGAGGATCTTTTGCCAAGTGAACTTGGCTATGTCCCGCAGTTTACCTGCGCCCAAGCCAAGCTGACCGTACGTGAAAACCTTCGTTATGCCGCACGGCTGCGCCGGATCGCCCCGCCGCCGGAACTGGAGGAAATTGTCGTCAAGGTCGAGGAAGAAACCGGGTTGTCCGCCCTTGCGGACCGCCGTGCGGGGGTGCTTTCCGGTGGCCAACTCCGTCGCCTCGGCCTGGCCATGGAATTGACCACTCAACCGAGTCTTTTACTGGCCGATGAAGTCACCAGCGGCCTCGATCCGAAATCCGAAGAGGAGATGACGGATTTGTTGGCAAAGTTGGCCCGGGAGCAGGGCCGGTTGGTTCTTTTGGTGACGCACAGCCTCCGGTGGCTTTCCCGGTATGATTCTGTGACCGTGCTGACGGGCGGTCGGTTGGCCTACGCCGCCCATCCTGCAGGACTACCCGGGTATTTTAATGTGAATTCTCCGGAGGATGTTTACCCCGCCCTCGCCCGACGAGAGCCCGAGGAGTGGGCCGCGGAATGGGTCACCTCTCCCGCCGAGCTGGGCTTTGAAATGGAGACAGAGATCGAGGACTTCACCGAGCAAATACTCCGCGCGCAGGAATCCGAGAAACCGAGCTTGCCAGGAGTACTCTCGCAAGGGGTCACCTGGTTTTCCCGGCGCATTTGCCTTTTCCTGCGCGACCCGGCCCAGGTCCTCCTTCAGCTGGCCTTGTTACTGGTCTTTCCTGCGGTCGTCGCGATCTTCGCCTATCATGGCCTTCCCGCTGTCCGCAACATGGACATGAGTCCGGACACCAATATTGTCCAACAGTTGCGGGAGAGCTTGGCCTTTACGGTCCAGTCCAGCCGGGTCGGAACCCTGGTCAGCGGATTGGCCATGTTTCAGGTCATCTTGCTCGCCCTGATGGGGTCCAATAATTCGTCCCGGGAAGTGGTCGGCGAACGGGCAATTCTGGAAAAAGAGAAATTGGCCGGCCTGCGCCCGGGGGCGGCCCTTTTGGGAATGACCGCTTTTCTTTCCATCCTCGTGCTAATCCAATCCGCATGGATGACCCTTTTTGTCCGGGCGGTCTGTCAGTTTCCCGGGGATCTGACGTATCAATTTCTGCCTTTTTTCCTCATGACCGGAGCCATGACCTCCCTTTGTTTGGCCATTTCCAGTTGGACTTCCTCCAGCGAACAGGCCTCCTTGGGGAGTCTTTATCTGGTCGGATTCCAACTTCCACTCTCGGGAGCGATCCTGGCGTTACCGGAATTTCTGGGCACGGTCACCCGTCCCTTGATCAGCGCGTATTGGGCCTGGTCGGGATACCTGCAAACTCTGCGCGAGACCCGGTTTTATGATTTGGTCCGTGCCATCACCGACACCCCGCTGGCCAGCGAAGGCATTTCCTGGTGGATCCTGACCCTCCATCTGGCTTTTGGGCTGCTTTTGGCCTATCTCGGGATCCGTCGTAGCCAATGGCGATAATTTGCCCGGTCGAGGGGACTTCGGATAGGCTGAAGGCATGGCTCGTCGCGCCCAACCCAAAACCCAATCAGGACTCTGGCTGACACTCCTCGCCCTTTTTGGAGTTTTGGGGATTGCGGGGGCATACTTTTTCCATCGAGACGCCAACCCCTATCGAACCCTGGAGAAGCTTAAGGCCGAGGATTACCTGGAAAATGCCAACAGCCTGCGCGGCAATACGTACCAGTTAGAGGGTGTCGTTCTCAACTCCCTGGGCTCTAGCCCCGAAAAGGGCCGCCTTTTTGGACTGCGGTTGAGCTCGGGAGGGCGCGAGCTCCCCGTTCCCATTCTTGTGCCGCCGGACTACCGGGAAGTGAACCTGCAAAAAGGACAAAAATACAGGATCAAAGTCCGGGTCAACGACGCAGGACTTTTGCTCGTGGAGGAGATGACGAAAGCATGAGACCGGCGCTTGTGTTGGGGGTGGCATTCCTCATGGGGATTGGAGCCGGCCGGGCCCAGAGCCCCGCCTCTCTGCAGGAGCAAAGTCCTGCTCCTAACGCGACCCCTGCTCCCTCCCCTGGGCCATCCGCTTCCACCCAAAGCGGGTTTCTCGGCAAAGATGTCCCGATCCTTGATCCGGGATCGGAAGTGATGAGCTGGGACGGAAAGATCTGGAATATCCAGGACCAGCGGGTGTATCGAGCCCGTTTTGAAAAGTATCTCAATGCAGAGGAAGAAACGAGCGCTGACGCCAAGCGCTACCGCGAACAATTCAAGGAGATGCTGGATCTTCTTTCCCCCACCAAAGCCTCGAAAGAAAATTTTCGCAAGGCTTGGGCCATCCTTCCCCAGGCCTCTTCTTACGAGCCGGACGCCGAGCTTTGCAACTCCCTGGATGACGCCATTTTCGGCGTCCTCCTGGCCCAGCAGGAGGTGACAAAAATTGACGACCAAAACCGCACGTTAGTTAGGCGCAAGGACACGCTGGAGTGGAATTCCCGCTTTGCCGCCGACAGCAGCCTTTTGGGGCCCGCCCCAAAAAATCCTACTGCCGCCGAACAGTGGAATCGGGAACAGAATCTCAAGCGGGACATGAAAATGCAGCCGTTACTGACCGAGCTTGGCGAGGTCAATGCGTCCATCGCGGGAAACCGGGTCAAAAAGGAGGCCCTACGTCTCCAGGCGAAGATTGAATTTCAAGCCTTGATTGCCCAACTCTTCCTGCAGCGCCGCTTTGAACACGTGCTCCTGGGGAACCGCTTTTATCGCGCCCTTTTCGGAGATGGGGATAATCAACTTCGGGTGGCGGATGATTACGCCAGCAGTCAGTCATCCAAAAACAAAGAGTCATTCGGAGACCTTGCCAAACTTCCTAAAACCCTTGGGCAGTTGGATGCGCTGGCCAATGAGGCGATTCGCGATGTGCGGGAGGGGGTGGAGTCATTTTCGTTCCTTCTCGAGAAGAGCGAGCTTAAGAGCGCCGCGGAGCGTTTGGGGGAGGCGTTCGCAGTCGGGGAATATCTGCCGGAAATCCGGCTTCTTCCGCGGGTCAAAAAGCGGGAGGTGCTCGAATTTACGCGAAAAACAAACCAGCTTTTATCCGCTCTGGAGGTGAAGGACTATGAGCGCGCCGGCACGCTCGTTCGCGAACTCGAGACCCTGAGTCGCGATTTCGACAGCGCCAAGCCCATGGCGGCGATTGAGACCGCGCGGACCATTAGCGCGCTTCACTTAGCCAAAGCCCGGGCGGCAGCGACCTCGGGTGATCGCGCCACGCTGGAGTCGGAGTTGCGCCAGGCGACCGAGATTTGGCCGAGAAATCCCGCTCTTGCCGAAGTTTCGGGGGCCATTTTTACCCAGACCGACGTTCAGCAGCAGGCCCTCAATGACTTTGAGAGCCTTTATGCCCAAAAGAATTTCCGGCAAATCTTCGACGATAAGGTTCGGTTTATTGCCGCCACCGCCCTTCACCCCGCCAAACAGGAAAAGCTCAAGCAGGTGCTCGATCAGGTCCAACTGGCCGAGGCCGCCCTTCTCCGCGCCATGGAATTGGCCAAGCGTGGGGATGCGGCCGGTGCCTGGGAAAGCGTGGAGCAGGGTTTCTCGGATTATCCGGATGACCCGAAACTCAACCAAGCCCGGGCGGAATTCACCACTCAGGCTGCAGAGTTCGTCCGAAGCGTGCGCACCGCACAGGAAATGGAGAGAAAACAGCAGCTAGGGTCCAGTTTGGCCTGGTATCTGCGGGCTCAGCAGGACTACCCCAGCAGTCAAATTGCGCAGGATGGAATTGCCCGGTTATCGAGCAAGATTCTTCAGCCCTAATCAGGCTGTTGAAATCATGGGAACCTGTGCTTGGTTTTACAAATGAACTGTTTTTTTGTGGTTCTCCTGGGTGTCGCCGTTTCTTTTGCTAGGGCGGCCGAAAGGGGTACGGCTGACTTTTATCAGAGCGCTCCCCACGAATACCTGGGAAAGGAAATCCGCCTGAGGGTAGCCTCCCTGAGCCCGGTTCCGGAGCTGACGGCTGCGGACAAGGGTTTTGTCTGGATGGAGGCTGTGACGGGCCGACCCCATCAAGAGGAGGGTAAAATTCTGCTCCGCGTTCCAGAGGCTGACTCAGCTAAACTGGCAAAGACCATGAATCTCCCCTCCTCTTCCGGTCGTTGGCTCGAAGGCACCTTTTCCGGCCACGATTCCGGAGCCGTGCTGCCGAGCGCCATTACCCAAAAGGCACCTTATTACATTCAGGTCGACTCGGCCTCTTCCGCATCTGATTCCAGCTCAGGGTTGGCGGACACGGAGACGGCTTCCGGCTTGCTCGTGGTAACACCGAAGCCCAAGGAATTCCCCAAACCCAAGCCCAGTCCTTCGCCTGTAGCCATGGTGGCAAAGAAAGAGGAGCCTTCCGGACCCCAGGTGGTGCTTTTCCGGGCCAAGCCCGGGGAGCCACTCCAACTACGCAGAGCTCAAGGCGTCAAGATGCAGACGGATTTTTGTGAAATCACCGACCTGGAAGGTAAACTTTCCCTGGTGGGTAGGTCTTTGGTGGTCGGAGTTCTTCCCTTACCCAAAGACGGGACCGTGCCCACCAAGGATGAGGTGACGTCGGCCCTTCGGCTTTACGCCGAGCAGTCCCGGAAAAACCCCGAGGCCATGAACTTACTCCGCGAGCCCCAAGGATCATGGGAAAAACTAGCCGGGACACCAATAGCGACCACCGCCAGCGCTTCGCTTCCGGAACTTGAAGATGTTGAGACCGCAGCAGGAATGGAGGAGCCGGAAACGGGCTACCCGATTTGGTTTGGCTGGACCGTCGGGCTGGGCACCGGCTTGCTGATTTTTTTAGGATGGGTCTGGAGCCGCCCCCGAACTATTTCCGCTTAAATCGTCTTTGGGGTTTTTCCGACCGATTCGAGGCGGACTCCCCGGGTGCTTTCCTCCCCCTCCACCTCCAGCGGAGCGGACTGCCGCCCAAGCGAAAGACCTCGCGAATTCTGGCTGTGAGGTATCGCTCATAATCCTGATTCACCAGGGCCGGCTGATTGACAAACCCAAGAATGGTGGGGACGGTACCATCAATTTGGGTGGCATAATAAATCCGCAGCCGTTTCCCGGCCCTGGTCGGCGGCGCCTTTCGCTCCATCGCCGCCGTCAGCACGCGATTCAATTCTCCCGTGCCCATTTTCAGGGTGCGGACTTGGATCATGCTGGCGACCGCTTCCCCCAGCCGATCTAGGCCTGTCCCTTGCAAAGAGCTGAGAAAAACCACCGGTACGTCCGGAAGAAAGAACAACTTCTCCCGCAAGGCTACCTCGTAGTCCGTAAGGAACTTTTTCGTGCGGGTCTCCGCACCTCCGTGCCGGACCAGATCCCACTTGGTCACAGCAACCACACAGGGCCGTTGGGCTCTTTGAATCAGGCCCGCGATTTTTTTCTCCACCAGCCCAACCCCTTCTACCGCATCGATGGCTAAAATGGCCAAGTGACATCGGTCGATCGCATGAGCCGTGCGTCCACCCATGATCTGTTCCAAAGGATCGTGCACGCGCCTTTTTTGGCGCAAGCCCGCCGTATCAATGAAGGTCACCGGAAGTCCCGAAATCTCCGCATCCACATCCACGGCATCACGGGTTGTGCCGGCCAGGGGGTTGACCATGGTCCGGGCCTCCCCGACCCAGGCGTTAATTAATGAGGATTTGCCGGCATTTGGACGACCGACGACCACCAACCGGGTTCGTTCCGTTTTGACGGGGCTCTCCACCGGCCAGCGGTCGCCGATCTCCTCCAGCAAGGTTTCCATGCCGAGCCCGTGTTCTGCTGAAACCCGATAACCTTTCCCAAATCCCAACTTAAAGAATTCGGCCGACCTTCCCTCTTCAGCACCGGGGTCCATTTTGTTGATGACCAGAGAAACGGAAACGCCGGCCCGCCGAAGACGTTTCGCCACTTCGGTGTCCAGCACCTGGAGGCCCTCCCTCCCGTCCACCACGAGAAGCACCCGTGATGCAGCGGCAATGGCCAGATCCGCCTCCCTCTCCACTGCTTCCTCAAGTCCGGAACCATCCTCCAGTCCCAAGCCTCCGGTGTCGATCAGGGTGAAGGGTCGGCCCCGCCACTCCGTATCCGCGACCAACCGGTCGCGGGTTACCCCCGGACGATCAAAGACCAGGGCGATTCGTTTGCCGCAAATCCGGTTGAATAGCGCACTTTTACCAACGTTGGGACGACCCACGATGGCGACCACCGGACGCCGGGCGTCAACCCCGGCCGGCTTCGCCATAACTACTCGCATGCAGGAGTTTCCAGCCTCGGGTGAGATAAACCGCCATGGAGGCCATCGTCATCAAGCCGGCAAGCACAAGAAACACTTTTGCCAAGGGGTGGGTCGGCAAAAGCAACCCAAAGGCCACGACCGCGATTTGCAGGAAGGTGCACACTTTGCCGGTCCAGTGAGGTCGGACGAAATGATAATTATGCAGGAGAGTTCCCACCAGAATCGTGCCCGCCACCAGAAGGAGATCTCGGCTAACCACAAGGACCGGAAACCAAGTCGGGAGTTTTCCCAAACCGGCCACCCCTACCGCGCCAAGGAGCACAATGGCGGTGACCAGAAGCAGCTTGTCCGCAACAGGGTCCAGAATCCGGCCGAGCTGGCTTTTTTGACCGAACTGACGCGCCACCCAACCATCGATGCCATCGGAAGCCGCCGCCACGGCAAACAGGATGACCGCTGCCCAATACCAACCCTTGCCGGTGTACCCCTCCGCATAACTTTCGTTGTGATAAAGCAGCGCCCAGGCAAACAGCGGAACCAAAAGAATCCGCAACAGGGTGATGCTGTTGGCCAAGGTCATGCCACCGCCAATCTCCCCGCCGCCAACTCCTTCTGGGTGCGCTCCAGTCGAGCCAAGGTGGTCTCCCGGCCAAGTGCAGTCAGCAGACCAAAGAGGGAGGGGCCGACGGTTCGCCCGGAAACCGCCGCCCGGACCAGATGGATGACTTTAGCCGGTTTGGCCCCAGCCTCCTCAGCGACCTTCTTGCAGGCCCCCTCCACGGCGGCGTCATCCCAGGTCCCAGCCAAGGCGCCAAAAGCCATGCTCAAGGAACTGAGCCACTTTGCGGCCTCAGGGGTATTCAGTTGCTTCTTTTTTGCCTCGTCACTGTAGTCGTATTCACTCCCGAGGTAAGGATCGAGCCACTCAGCCATCTCCCGACCAGTGCGCACCTTCTCACGGATCAGAGGCAAAAGTCTTTGGAGCAATGCAGGATCCATCTGAGAGATCTTGGGTCGAGTTCGCTGAAAGTAATCGTCTGCAAACTTCCGGAATTCGTTCTCACTGAGAGAGCGCCAATACTCACCGTTCATCCAAAAAAGCTTGTCGCCGTCGAAGCGGGCGTTGCTTCGGTTGATGTGAGGCAGGTCAAAGCGCTGGATCAGCTCCGCGATCGGCAGGATCTCCTGATTCTCCCCCGGGGACCAACCTAATAGGCAAAGGTAGTTGCGGAGGGCCGCAGGCAGGTAGCCCGCCTCCTCATAAAAGCCGAGGGCAGCACCCTCGTCGCGCTTGCTCATTTTTGAGCCGCCCCGATTCAGAATCAGCGGAATATGGGCGAATTGCGGGGGAGTGGCGCCCAGGGCCTCGTAGAGGGCGATATGCTTATGGGTGTTGGTCAGGTGATCTTCGCCACGAATCACATGGGTGATCCCCATCTCCAGATCGTCGACCACATTGACGAAGTGAAAGACAGGACTGCCATCTTTCCGTTGCACCACCAAATCAGGCTCCATCGTACGGTCAAAAGTCACCTCTCCACAGACCAAGTCCTTCACCACCCCGGGGGTCTTTGGCATCTTGAACTTCAAAGCTCCGCCATCTTCATAGGTCCTGCCCGCGGCCTTGAGCTTTTCCAGGTAACTCCGATAAATGTCTGCCCGCTGACTTTGAAAGTACGGCCCACGGTCTCCCGCGGCACCCCCCTTGCCGTCCGGCCCTTCATCCCAATCCAGCCCCAACCACCGCATCCCCCGAAAGATGACATCCACGGCCTCCTGAGTGTTCCGGGCCTGGTCGGTGTCCTCGATCCGCAGGATGAACTTTCCGCCGGTATGCCGGGCATAGAGCCAGTTAAAGAGGGCGGTGCGGGCACCCCCAATATGGAGCATCCCTGTGGGGGATGGAGCAAAGCGAACGCGAACCTGACTCATCCCTCTTTAATGCCAGCAAGCCCCGCCCACTTCAATGACTCGTACTCCTGCCCCTGTAGGGGCGCAATCCGTCGCGACCAATTTCAGACAAACTCAAGGGGCAGCCGGCCATTGCTGGCCACCAGATGGATCTTCCCCTCCGGTTCTCCCGGACTGATCCTCACTTGCCCTCCCGCCTCTTCGACAAGAAGAGCCCCCGCCGCCACATCCCAAATACTGACCCCTTGCTCGATGTAGGCATCCAAGCGGCCAGAGGCGACATAGGCCAGGTCGAGCGCGGCAGATCCCATGGCCCTAAGCTTGCGTACTCGTTCCCCGTAATGGTGATAAAGGTCGAGACATTTTCGGATCGTGGCCTTGCCCTTGGAGAAGCCCAAGGCAAGGATCGACTCGCCAAGATCAGTCCGTTTCGCCACCCGAATGGACTGGCCGTTGCAAGTGCTCCCCCCGCCCGCGTGGGTGGAAAACATCTCATCACGATTGGGATCGTAAATGGCCCCGGCCAAGGTCCGCCCATCAAGTCGGCAAGCCACCGAAACCGCGTAATGAGGGATTCCGTAAAATAAATTCACGGTGCCATCAATCGGGTCGACGACCCACTCATACTGCCCTTTTCGGGCCGCTTCCCCACCCTCTTCGCCCAGGAATCCGTGCCCAGGGAATGCCTGCAGAATCTCTTTTCGGATTTGTTCCTGAATTCGCCGATCTAACTCCAGTTTAATGTCGTGCTGCTCGGCGGCATCGACCTTAAGGACAGCGTGCTTGGCGTCCCGGAGGCTCTGCCCGGCATTCCGGGCCACCCTTTCCGCGGCCAAGCGGAGGGATTCAGGAGATTCCGACACGAATCAGGCCCCGGCTTTGGCAAACAGCGGGGTTTCCTCTTCCCGGGTCAGCTTCACCGACATCATCCGCGAACAGCCCGGCTCCGGCGCCGTCACCCCGTACAACAGATCCGCCGCCGACATGGTGCGCTTATTGTGGGTGATCACGAGAAACTGGGACTTTTCCACGAACCTCTCGATAATTTGCACAAACCGGACCGTATTGGATTCGTCGAGGGGTGCATCCATTTCGTCGAGCACACAGAACGGGCTGGGCTTCACTGCATAAATCGCAAGCAGTAAGGCCAGGGCGGTCATGGTTTTTTCCCCGCCGGAAAGGAGGGAGATCACCTTGGGCTGTTTACCAGGAGGTTGGGCCTCGATCTCAATCCCGCCCTCCAGGAGATCCTCGCCCTCGGTTAACTTCACTGTAGCGCGACCACCCCCGAACAATTCGGCAAAGAGATTTCCAAAGTTCGCCTTCACCTTGTCAAACGTCTCCTCAAACAAAAGCCGTGTGGTCTGGTTGATTTTTTTGATCGCCTCCTCCAACTGTGCCTTGGCGGTGGTCAGATCCTTCTCCTCGGTCTCAAGGAATTTCAGTCGGTTCTCCAGCTCCTCAAATTCTGTGATGGCCTCGGTATTCACCGGGCCCATGTCTTCCACCTTTTCCCGAAGCTCCTTGGCCTCGGCCTCCAGTTTTGACCATTCTTCATCGGTTTGCGGGGTAATCTCCCCTTCCGCCTTGGCCTCCATCAGCGGAGTGGCGTATTCGCGCTGGAGACGATCGGCCAGGCTTTGGCGTTGGTGCTCCAACTCGGATCCCTTAAGGGCGAGGGAGGCCAGCGTATCCTTGGCCTTTTCCCCTTCCTGCCGCCACTGGGTTACCTCTTCCTCTTTTTGGGTCAGAATTTGTGCTTCGTTTTCCCGGGCCTGCTTGAGCCCGGAAGTGGAGGCTTCAATTTCCTGTGCACGGCGGAGGGCCTCGCCCTCGGCTCGGGTGGCTGACTCTGCCTCAGCCCGGGCTGCGTCCATCCTCGCCGTATCGGCGGAAATCTCTCCATTACGCTTGGTGACGAGTTCCCGCAGTTCCGTGCAGCGGGTTTCAGCCGGGGCGAGCTGGGCGGCACAGGAATCGCGCCGCTGCTGCCGGCCAGACCTCTCCACTCGCCGTTCCGTAAGAATCTCCTGAAGCTTGGTCTCCTCGGCTTCTGCGGATCGGCGGGCCTCTTCCGCCTGGCTCATCTCCGTTTCCATTCCCTGCTCCAGGGTCATCAACCTTTCGGCCTCGGAAACTTTCTCTGCTGCGATTTTTTGATGCAGGGCAATTTCCTGCTCCAGACGGGCAGCCTCGGTCTGGCGACGGGAGATCTCGGCCTGCAAGGCCTGGTGCAGGGCTTCGCGGCGATCATGATCCCGCCGCACCTCTTCCAGGCATTTCCTGGCGACTTCCTCAGCGTGGCGGGCTGTTGCTAGCTCCCCACGCAAACGCTCCACTTCGCCTTGTGCCAGCTCCACCGCCATCTTGGCCTCCTGGACCGCTTGCTCCGCCCGTGCCAATCCGCTCTGGGCGGCCTCCACCTCGTTCCTGCCCGGGCGAGCCGCCCGGAATTTTCCGCGCCGCTGCCAGCCGCGGCCGCTGATCATCCGGCCATCGCGGCAGATCACCACCGCAGAGGGTCGCTGATAACTTAGTTCACGTGCCTGGTCCCAATTCTCGGCAATGCAGGTTCCGGCAAGTAAATGCTGCAGAACCGGCTCCCAGCCCGCGGCACTTTCAATAAAATGAAACGCCCCTTCCGGCCACGAATCGACACCAGCTCCGGATGGCACTTTGGAGATAAGAAATCCGGAAGGCCCTTCTTCGCCGGACTCCAGCGTCTGGGCCATGGCCTCAAGGTCATCCACCATCACTCCATCCAGTAAAGGCCCAAGAGCCATGGCTACGGCCGTTTCATACCCTTCCCGGATCTTCAACGAAGGCCAGAGTGCATAGGCACCATTTCGACCCGTGGCCGACCAGGCTTTTAGACAAGCCTCGGCATCCCCGGCCGCCCGCTCTTTCACCGCCAGAAGCCGCGATTCCGACAAGGTTTTCTCCGCCTCCGCCCCAGAAAGGACTTTTTCAGCCTGACCCAGATTTTCCTCAGCAAGGCGCAACTGGGATTCGGTCTCCCTCACCTTGCCTTGAGCCTGGGGGAGCAGGTGCTCGGCCTCTCGTAGCTTTCCGACCAAAACCTCCAAAGAACTGCGTTCCCGCGAAATTTCCGCCTCTTTTTCGGAAAGCTCTTGGCGCACCCGCTCAAGAATCTCGGCCCGTTGCCGCGTGGTCACCTCCTCGGCCGCTGCCCGGGCCCGGGCGGTATCAGCCTCCCTCCGTGCGGATTCACGGCGCCCCCGGACCGACTCCACATGGGCAAAAGCCTGGTCACGCTTGACGCGCGCCCGGTTGGCCTCCTCTTGTACTTCGGAGCATGCCTGATCGGCTTTTTGAAACTCCGCCGTGACCACTTCCAACTCGGCCTTCAGCGTGCGAATGAGATCCTCTTGGGCGGCGGTTTGCCTTTCCGCCAACGCGATTTCTCCACGGGCACGCTCAATGGCAGCGCCCAATTCATCCGCCCGTTCATTTTGCATCCGGGCCCGCTCCGCGCAGCGAACCTCCTCAGCCTTGGCGGAGACCACCTCACGCTCGGCATCGCGCCAGGCCCGATCCGCCTCCTCCAGTTTGGCACGCTGACCCCGAACGGCCTGCTCGCAGGCCGCCTCCGTCGCATGGGCCCGCTCCAGATCGGCCTTGGTCTTGGCCTGAAGATTGGAAAGCTCATCGATTTTGAGCAGCAACCGGTCCCGCTCCCTGGCCGAAAGCGCCAGATCCATCTGTTTGAGTTTGTCGAAAATCTCCCGGTAACGCCGGGCTTTGCCCGCCTGCCGCTGGAGTGACCCCATCTGCCGGCGCACCTCCCGCAAAATATCGGCCAGGCGGAGCAGATTGGCTTCCGTGCCCTCAAGTTTCCGCTCGGCTTCCCGTTTCTGAACCTTGAAACGCATCACCCCGGCGGCTTCCTCAAAAATGGCCCGACGATCCTCGGGGCGAGAGGAAAGAATCTGGTCAATCTTGCCCTGCTCCATGATGGAATAGGCGGCGCGACCGATTCCGGTGTCGAGGAAGAGCCTCTGGATATCCTTCAGGCGGCAGTTGGCTCCGTTAATGGCGTACTCACTCACCCCGTCGCGGAAGACCCGACGAGTGATCTGGACTTCGTGGTAGTCAGTTCCGAGAACGGTTTCACAGTCACTAAAGGTTAAGGAGACTTCCGCCATCCCGCTGGCCCGCCGGCCCGCCGCTCCATGAAAAATAACATCGGCCATTTCCGAGCCGCGCAACGCTTTGGCCGACTGCTCCCCCAAAACCCAGCGAATGGAATCGAGAATGTTGCTTTTTCCCGTGCCATTGGGGCCGACGATCGCGGTAATCCCCTCGTGAAATTCCAAAACTGTTTTATCGCAGAAGGATTTAAATCCCTCCATTTCCAGTCGCTTTAACTTCATCTTCAACAAGCCCTACCGCCTGAAGAAAGTGTGACAAGAAAATCCCATATCTTGTGTGAATATTTACCCAAGACCCTATGGATTGAATGCCTTGTTTGATATTCCATCTATCGTGTTAGGGCTCGTTGGCCCATCGCGGAGCGCATTGGCAAGGAGGCGGGCGGTTGGGAACAACCTCACCTACCCTTGGTAAACCATAAAATCGGCATCGTGATTTGGCGGGGTTTGATTCATAAATGGAGTTAATGATACCTAAAGGCGCTCAGTCCGGTCAGAAGCGGACGGAATCCGACTCGATGGGGAAAATAGAGGTCCCCGCGGACCGCTATTATGGCGCCCAGACGGAAAGATCCCTTCACCATTTCGATATCTCCCAAGATCGGATGCCGGCCCCTTTGATTCATGCGTTCGGCCTTCTGAAAAAAGCCTGTGCCCTGGCCAATGCGGAACTTGGCCTACTGGCGAAGGATAAGGCCGGCTGGATTACCCAAGCCGCCACGGAAGTTGCCGAAGGCAAACTCGACGATCACTTCCCCCTGCGCGTCTGGCAGACCGGGAGCGGCACCCAGACCAATATGAACGTCAACGAGGTGATCTCAAACCGGGCCATCGAGCTGGCCGGTGGAACCCTCGGCTCCAAAATCCCCGTCCACCCCAACGACGACGTGAATATGTCCCAGTCGTCCAATGACACTTTCCCCACCGCCATGCACCTCGCGGCCGTGAACCAGCTGCAGAAAGAACTCATCCCCTCAGTCCAAAAGTTGCGTGATGGCTTGGCCAAAAAATCGACCGAGTTTAAAAACCTGATCAAAATCGGCCGCACCCATTTGATGGACGCCGTGCCCATGACCCTCGGTCAGGAGTTCTCCGGCTACGTGGCCCAACTGGATGCCGCCCTCTCCCGCCTCCAGGGCTCTTTGCCGGAGTTGTATGAACTGGCTCTTGGCGGAACCGCCGTCGGCACCGGCATCAACACTCACAAAGATTTCCCCGCCAAGGCTGCCGCCCACCTGGCGAAGCTGACTGGCCAGCCCTTTATTTCCGCCAAGAACAAGTTTTATGCTCTCGCCACGCATGATCCCCTGGTAGCCGCTAGCGGAGATCTGCGTTCCCTCTCAGCCGCCCTCATGAAGATCGCGAACGACATCCGCTGGCTCGGGTCCGGCCCCCGTGCGGGACTGGCGGAGTTGCAGTTACCGGAAAATGAACCCGGTTCGTCAATTATGCCCGGGAAGGTCAATCCCACCCAGTCAGAGGCCATGACCATGGTCTGCACCCAGGTTCATGGAAACGACGCCGCCATCGGCTTCGCGGGCTCCCAAGGCAACTTTGAGCTCAACGTCTTTAAGCCTGTTATCATCCATAACTTTCTTCACTCCGTGCAGCTGCTGGCCGATGCCTGCCGCTGTTTCCGGGAGTTTTGCGTGGAGGGAATCGTGGCCGACGCCGCCAAACTTAAGGACTACACCAGCCGCTCCCTGATGCTGGTGACAGCCCTCTCTCCGAAGATCGGCTACGACAAGGCAGCCGAGGTGGCCAAGAAGGCCCACAAAGAAGGCAGCACCTTAAAAGAGGCCTGCCTCGCCCTCGGGTATCTCAAGGCCGACGAGTTCGACAAGCTGGTCCGCCCCGAGGATATGCTTGGCCC
>CAZWQT010000006.1:0-40398 GCA_964635945.1 uncultured Akkermansia sp.
GGGCTGAGCACCCCCAAGCAGGAGCGCTTCATGGCGGATTACCTGGACAAGCTGGACACCACGGTGATGTTCGGTGTGGGGGCAGCCTTTGATTTCCATTCCAAAGTGGTGAAGCAAGCGCCCCGGTGGATCCAGCGCTCCGGGTTCGAATGGCTTTACCGGACGTTTCAGGAGCCACGGCGGCTCTTTTTCCGGTATTTGCGCAACAACACCCGCTTTCTTTGGAGGTACGCCTTAAGTTGCGTGGGTCTGGAGCCGCCCCGGCGTGAGGAGGGTGTTTCCATCGCCTTTTTGGGATGCCGAGGCGTGCCCGCCCGCTACTCCGGGTTTGAGACCCTGGTGGAAGAGCTGGGGGCCCGGCTGGCGCAGCGCGGTCACGCGGTCACCGTTTACAACCGCGCGCATTTTTATCCGGACCGGCCCCGGGAGTACCGGGGGATGCGGATCGCGTATTTGCCCAGTATTCAGACCAAAAGTTTCGAAACCATTACCCACACCCTGTTGGCCGTTATTCATGCGGCGGTGCGAAAATTTGACGTGGTGTACCTTTGCGGGGTGGGGAACGCTGTGCTGGCGGGAATTTTGAAACTGCGGGGAAGCAGGGTCATTGTGAACGTGGACGGGGACGACTTCCGGCGGCTGAAGTGGCATCCGTTCGCCCGCTGGTGGCTCAAGCAAAGTGAGGAGTGGGCGACGAAGTCCAGTGACGTGGTGATCGCCGACAATCGGACGGTGGTGGAGCGGTATGAAAGGGATTACGGGTTCAAGACCACCTACCTGTCTTACGGAGCCCCGGAGCGGCCGGCGCAGGCGGGCAAGGAGGCGCTTCGCAGGCTGGGACTCAAGGCGGGGGAGTACGTGTTGTATGCGGGACGTTTGACGCCGGAAAACCGGCCGGATCTACTGGTCCGGGCCTATGAAAAAGTAAAAGGAGACTGGCCGTGTGTGGTGGTGGGCGGGGCAGGCTATGAAACGGAGTATGGGGCGGATCTGCAAAGAATTGCCGGATCGAGGGTGAAGCTGGTGGGGCCGATTTACGGAGAAGGCTATCGGGAGCTCAGCGCCCACTGCGGAATTTTTGTGCTTCCCGGGATTGTGGAGGCGACCCGCTTGGTCTTGCTGGATCAGATGGGCTTTGGGAACGCGATTTTGTACCACGATTGCGCGGCCACCCGGGAGGTGATCGGCAAGGCGGGGATGCCCTTTGGGCCTATCAACGCTGAGACCAGTTTGGCAGAAAAACTAAACGAGCTGATCAGCGATCCGGCCAAGCGGGAAGCCCTCCAAAAGGCGGCGCTGGAAAGAGCGGCGGAGAGTTATAGTTGGGAGAAGGTGACGGACGCGTATGAGGCTATATTGGATCAGCTAACAAAGGGCAAAGGGGTCGTTTAGGTTTACGCTTGGCTCACCGGCAGCGGTCAGGAGGACTTCGGGGGAAAAAAAGGGGTCTGGTCTCGACCGAAAAGATCGATCAGACTTAAAGAATGATCGATGGGCTGAAAATCATTCCGCTGACGCAGCATTGCGACGACCGGGGGAGGGTGATGGAGATTCTGCGGAAGGACGATCCGCACTTCGCGGGATTTGGGCAGGCCTATTTCAGCTCGATCTATCCTGGGGTGATCAAAGCGTGGCACGCGCACAAGAAGCAGACGGACTGCCTCTCGGTGATTTACGGGATGTGCAAAATCGGCTTCTACGATGATCGGCCCAACAGCCCGACCAAGGGAAAAACCCACGGAATTGTCGTGGGGGAGCATCATCGCGTGTTGATTCAGATCCCGCCAATGGTGTTCCACGGGTTTAAGGCGATCTCACCCGGGGAGGTGCTGCTGATCAATCTGCCCTCCGAAACCTATGACCGAAAAAATCCTGATGAAATTCGGAGGCCTTGGAACGAGCCGGCGATCGGTTTTGATTGGGAAACACGCTTCCGCTAAATCGACTCAGGCGATTTAGTGCTGAGGCGGGTCACGGGCTGCCCGCGGGCTAACGCCCGCCGGGAACTCCCATAAAACCCTTAAGATAGCGGCGAAAGATTTCGAAAAAGTTTTTTGGGGTAAATCCGAAGGTGCGGAGGAAGCGCTTGGCGTTGCCGGGGAGATAAAGGGGAAGATGCCGGGGGCGGGGGGACGCGATGCAGGTGAAGGCCAGATTTTGGAGCAACGTGCCGAATTTCTTGAAATGAACGACGTCGGCGGGAGGTGGAAGGCGGGAGGTGGAATCCGGTGGAGCGTGGGTGACGGTGACAGAAGGCTCAGCCCAGGCGGGGGAAGTAGCGGAGAGCCGGAGGGAGAATTCGATGTCGTCGCCAAAGGCCAGCATATCCGAACGGGGAGGGCCAGCTTGGAGCCAAGTTTCCTTGGCGATTAAAAGACAGGGGCCGATGCCCCAGGCCATGGGGTAACCCCTGGGCGCCAAGGCCCGGGCCGCTTCAAGATTTTGGCCGGCGGCTCGAAAGGCCCGAGCCAGCGGCCAAGAGATGGGTTCGGGAACTTCCTGAAGTTTGCCGGTTTGGTCGATCAAGAATGGGGCGACCGTGCCGGCGGAGTTTTTGGCGGCAAAGGCCAGGAGGGACTCCAGATCCTTGGTTGAAAAGATGGCATCATCATCGGCAACCAGCAGATGGGTCAGGTCAGGGAATTGTTCAAAAGCGAGTTGGCCGGCGGCGGCGAGTCCGCCACCGAAGCCGAGATTACTCCCGGGTGAGAGGAGCTCGGCAGGGAGGGATGATTTTTTGGTGGCCTCCGCGGTGGCCGGGTCGGGGCCGTTATCGCAGACCACGGCAGCGATAGGCCGAATCGATTGGCGCTGGAGGGAGTCGAGCAGCCGGGCAAGGAGGTCGGGGCGGAAGCGGGTCGCGACCAAAGCCACTACCTTGGGTGCGTCAGGCATCATTTAAAATTGGCGTATCGGGTGGCGTGTGGCGAGTGGCGGGTTGATGGGCGAGTTTAGGTTGAAGGTGAAGCTGAAGTGAGCCGGAGGCTGGGAGCTTGGTCGGGGCGTTTATCCTTAATCGCCTGAGGTTGCCCTTTACTTGCGGGCCGTTGGGGACAACGACCCCTACCTGACTTGAGAAATCGGAGCGATAAAGGCAGGTTTGCTGCGTGGACGACAAAATGATCCGAGTGGCGCTGGATGCGACGGCGATCGGACGTGGGAAAACGGGGAATGAAACGTATCTCACGGGGTTGTTGGAAGGGTGGAAGGAGGCGAAGCCGGAGGGGGTGGAGATCTTGCCGATTTTCAGCGAGGCGCCCTCATCGAGGGCGCCCCACCATAATAAAGAAATTTCCAAGTGTGGGTTCTTTCAACGGCATTTGATGGCGTTGCCAAAGGCCCGGGCGGAGCTGAAGACGGATTTGTATCATGGGGTATATTGGATGCGCCCTTGGGAGAGTGAGCCGTATGTCCTGACGGTACACGACATCTCGTTCGCGGTGCATCCGGAATGGTTTCGACCGGGAGAGGCGCTTTTTTACACGAACTTTATCCGGGCAGCCGCGAGGAAGGCGCGGAAGGTTATCACAGTCTCGGAGTTTTGCCGGACGGAAATCGCGGAGAAGTGGGACATTCCGGCCGACCGGATTGAGACCACTTACGAGGCGGCCCGGAGCCTGTTCAAACCAGGGAAAAAGAAAAGGAGTGGCCCACCGACGATTCTTTTTGTGAGCGCGATTCATCCGCGAAAGAATTTGGGTCGCCTAATCCGTGTTTGGGAGCGACTCAGGTCGAACCGCTTTCCGGATCTACGGCTCAAAGTGGTGGGACCGGCCGGCTGGTCGGCGGGTTCGGATCTGCGGGCACTCAAGTCGGCCGTGGCAAAGGGAGGCGCGGAGTGGCCGGGACCCCAGACTGACGAGGAGCTGAAGGAGGCGTATCAAACGGCGACGATGCTGGTGTACCCGTCTCTTTACGAAGGGTTTGGGTTGCCGCCGATCGAGGCGATGGCGTGCGGATGTCCGGTGGTCTGTTCGAAATCAGGCTCGTTACCCGAAGTGTGCGGGGAAGCGGCAGAGTACTTTGATCCAATCTCCGAGGAGGATATTTCAGCCAAGATTTCCTATTTATTGGCTAACGAGGACCGACGGGAGGAGCTGGGCCGGGCAGGCATCGCGAAGGCGAAGGAATATTCGTGGGAGAGAATGGCGGAGGAGACCTCTACGATCTACCAAAGGGCATTGGAAGAGTAATTTCTCGCTTACGTTTCGTTCTGAGTAGGGCGACGTGTCCCACGCCGCCTCAGGGCAGCTTCCATCATCGAATCACCAATGAGCCGGGTTGGGACAAACCGCCCTACCGTTAGTTCTAAGTGTGGATTTGCGGTTGTAGGAGAGGGTCGATAATCTAAGTCCATGTCCGCTGAGGCAGAGAAAGTGCAGACAAATCCGCAGTGGTTGTCGCGAGGCTTGTGGCTGGAGGGGTTAGCAGCGCTGGCGGTGATCATCGGGCTTTACGGATTTATTCCCTACAACTTCGGTTTCGAAAGCCAGGCCCGGCCAGTGCTGGACATGCTCAAGCGGTTCTGGACCGACCCTTCGATGGCCGACTGGCACCACGGAATGATGGTGCCGTTCATCTCCTTCGGCCTGGTGATTTACCAGTGGAGGGAGTTGCAGAAAGTTCCGATTCGGCCCTCTGCATGGGGCGCGGGGGTCGTGGTGGCCGCCTTGGGCCTGTACTGGATCGGCTACAAGGTCGACATCACGATTGTGGGCTTCATGTCCCTCCAGCTGATGATCGGCGGGCTAATTCTTTGGCTGTTGGGATGGGATATGATGAAGGCGCTCGCCTTTCCTTACATTTTTTTGATGTTCGCCTATCCGTTCTACTTTCTCGACAACATCATCTCGTTTCCATTGCGCGGGGTGATGTGCCAGTTGTCGCAGGGATTTTTGAATTTGATCGGGGTGGACACGATGCGGGTGGGGACGGCATTGGTTTCGGCACCTGATTACGCGGCCGGGCTCAAGCAGGGAGAGCGATTTGCCTTGGACGTGGCCAATCCCTGCAGCGGCATTCGCTCGCTTTTCGCCCTGATGATGGTGAGTGCGTTGTACGCGCACCTGACCCTGGGCAAAACCTGGCAGAAGCTTGCCCTTTTCGCGTTATCTCCAGCGTTGGCGGTGGCGGGCAACTTTGCCCGAATGCTCATGCTCACCTTCGGCACCATTCTGCTCGGCAGTGGGGTGGCGATTGGGACAGAAGAAAATCCCACCACCTATCATATGGCGGCGGGCTTTTTTGTCTTTGTGGTGGCGTTGGGTGGGATGGTGGCGGCGGGGTGGGTGTTGCAAGGGGGATTGGCCAAAGCCTGGAAAAAGTGGAATACGCCGGTGGAAATTCCAGGAATGCCAAAGTCGTGAGCGTCACCCCGGCGAAACCAAACGTGGAGAGTCCGGCGGCCCAGCCACCCCCGCGGCCGGGAACGGTCGGACGGATCGCGGCATTGGCAATTTTGGGCGGGGCGACCGCAGCACTTTGTCTGCTGACTCCCTCCCCCAACACTTCGCCCATGGCGGGGGTGATCATGGATCTGCCGGAAGCGATCGGGGGTTTCACCGGCAAAGTGATTGCTGCTACCCCCGGGGAGATTGCCACGCTGCCGGCGGACACCCAGATTGTGCGGCGGGAGTATCTGAATTCGGCCGGAGACCGAATTATGGCCTCGATTGTGCTCAGCGGCGGGGAAAAGCGGAGCATCCACCGCCCCGAGGTGTGTCTTCCGGCACAGGGCTGGAGCATGCGGGGCGGAAAAGTGGAGGAGGTGGATTTGGCGGACGGGGATGATCTGCAGGTGATGAACCTGAGCCTGGTGAGGGATGTGGAAGTGGGGCCGGGCGACCGGCGCAAGCTGTACGCGAACTACTTTTACTGGTTTGTCGGAAAGGATGTGGCCACCCCCCATCACTGGAGCCGGGTCTTCCTGACCAGCTATGACCGGATCACCAAAAATCTCAACCACCGCTGGGCCTATGTGATCGTCATGTCGATCGTCACGGAAGGTTTTGTGCCGATGGGAAAAAATGAGGCCCAGACGGTTCAGATGCTGAAGGAGTTCACCGCGGAGATCGCCCCGACCTTTATGCGCAAGGAAACCTTATCTTCCGCCGACTGATTTCCGTCTTGCGAGCGGGGGCGGCGGGCGGGAACCTTTGTTCTCTTAACCAAGAAAGGATCCTGAACCATGAAACACCTCCGTAAAATCCTCCTCGCCGCCTTGATGGCCGGCTTTGCCCTGCCCGTATCGGCAGAAGACCTCGACAAGCTGGTGCCGGATGCCGCCGAAATTTTCGGTCGGTTCAAGCGGGAGGACCTGATCAACATGGATCTGGTCAAGGATGCCAAAGGTATTGTCATCCTGAACTATACGGGGTTTGCCATCGGGATCGGAGGGACGGGAGGCGATGGCGTCCTCTTCGCCCGCAAGAGCGACGGCAGTTGGACCGGTCCCTGCGCGATCACCACCGACGGCGGTTCCATTGGAATCAAAGTGGGCGGCTCGGACAACGACGTGGTGGTGCTCCTGATGAAGGCCGGCGTGGTCAACCGTTGGGCCAAGGGGGATCACTTTGCCAGTGCATCGGCCTCTGCCGTGATGGGCCCAAAGGGCGGTGAGGCGGTGGATGCCAGCATGAAGGACCGGGATTTCAACGTGTACGTCTGGAACAAGGGAGCCGAGCTGGGCGTGAGCTTCGGAGGCTTTGACGTAAACATCAACGATGAGGCCAACGCGGACTACTATGACAAGCCCGCCATTTCGGCCGAGGACATCATCAGCGGGAAGGTGGAGGTGCCGGCCGGCAAGAAGGATCCCCTCAATCGTCTTTACGACATGCTCAAATAACTCCTTTCAAGAAAATTTATGAAAAACAGAATCCTACCCCTACTGACCGCGTTGGTGGCCCTCGGCATGACGGCCCATGCGCAAAACTCCGAATCCCTCAACATCGCCGCGGACCAGGCGGACAGCATGAACAAGCTGGATGGGCTGACGGGCCGTGCGCAAAAACGGCTCGAATACATCCTGACCAACCTGGGGGATTTGCAAGCCGGCAGCGGGGCGAAAAAAGCCTATGAGGATTTCAAGGAAAACCTCGAGGACCTCAAGGACATCCGCAGTGACATCAAGGATCGCGTCGAGAAGGTGCGGGATCTTCAGGGAACCCGCATCGCGGCCTGGACCAAGGAGGTCTCGGGGATGACCGACAAGGATATGCGGAAGCTGACCAACGATCAGATCGACAAGGCCAAGGCGGATTTCGACGCGCTCGACAAACAGATGCGGGAGGTGGGCGGTGATGCCAACGACCTGACCGCGCTGTTGGAGGATCTAAAAAAGTATTTCGACTCCTCCTACTCGGCGGATTCGGTCAAGACCGCCGCTCCGATGATCGACAAGGCCCGCAGCTCTGGCCGGGACATGCAAAAGTCCGTTGATGGCCTGCGCGACGCCATCTACAAAAACAAAAAAGAGGTGAAGGGCACGGCGAGCCAGTAAGCCAAAACCTGTTTTAGCCCGAGGGCGAGATCACGAGTGTGATCTCGCCCTTGGTGTTTTCACTGAACTTGGCGGCGGCCTCGGCGGGGGCACCCACGAACACCTCCTCGAATTTTTTGGTCAACTCCCGGCAAACGGCGATCCGGCAAACGGCAGGGAGAACCTCCGCGGCTTCGGCTAAAGCGCGGGTAATTCGGTGGGGGGACTCAAAGTAGACAGAGGTGTGGTCGCGGGCAGCGGCGGCGGCCAGCTCCTTTTTCCGCGGGCCGGGTTTCGGCGGAAGGAAGCCGCCGAAGTAAAAGGGAAGCGCGGGAAGACCGCTGGCCACGAGGGCATGAAGAACCGCGGAGGGGCCGGGGATGACCTCTACGCCGAGGTTTTCGCGGCGTACCGCGCGGATGATCCGTTCACCAGGATCCGAGATGCCCGGCATGCCGCCATCGGTGACCAGCGCGATGGTTTGGCCGGCGCGCAGCCGGTCCAGCAGTCCAGCCTCGCGAGAGGCCTCGTTGAATTTCTGATAACTGAGAAAGGGCTTTTTCAGATTGAGATGCTGAAGGAGCAGCCCCGTGCGGCGGGTGTCCTCGGCGGCCACGAGATCGGCGGCAGCGAGGGCTTCGCGGGCCCGGGAAGACAGGTCGCCCAGATTGCCGATGGGAGTTCCGATGACGATCAGACGACCGGGATTCATCGAGGCAAGATTAAGAGGAAGAGTAAAAATAAGTAAGTTTGAATGTTGGGGCGGGTCGCTGCCGCGCTTGGACTCGAACCAAGAACACCCACATCCAGAGTGTGGTGTGCTACCAATTGCACCACGCGGCAATCCTCCAAAGCATACCGGCGGGGGGCTTTGGATCAAGAATAGGTGGTTTACGTGTGCGGTTACGTTGACGTCGATTTGGACTGGTTAAGTTCAACGGTGCGGGTGGGAAAGGCGAATTTGAAGCCGGCTTGGTCGCAGGCCTCGCGGACCACCAGATGGGCGGTGGTGGTGTCGCGCATAAATTCGTTGCCGTCGCGGTAAGCGGTCCGGAAGGAGAAGCGGATCTTTTGCGCACTGTCGCCGAATTCAAAAAAACGCCCGACCGGGTCGGCGCCGGGAAATCTCTTTTCGAGGGCCGCACAGACGAGCCGCATGACTTCCTCAAGCTTGGAACGGTCGTAATCGTAGAGAAGTCCAACCTCCACCGACAAGAGGGAGAGGCCCTCGTTGGAAGTGAGGCGGCGGACCGGGTAGTTCACCAGCTGGGTGTTGGGAATGGTCAGGAGTTCTCCGGACAGCGCCTCCAGGCGGATGCTGCGCAGGCCACGTTCCCGGACAAACCCGTCGTATTTTTCGAAGGCGATCCGGTCGCCGGTTCGGAAAATGCGGTCTGCCAGGATGGCGAAATACCCCAGCACATTGGCGAGAGTCTCCTTGGAGGCGAGGGCCAGGGCGCCTCCCAGAAAGCCGGCGGCGGTGAGAAGCCCCAGAATCTTGACGCCAAGGTTGTCGAGGATGATGACCGCGGCGATGAAGAGAATGATGCCGCGGAAAATCCGGGTCATGACCTTGTGGATCTCGGTATCGGTGGCGAGCTCCTCGGAGAAAAAGCTTTTGCGGGCGATCCCCACGAGCAGATCCGCCGTCCGGATGGAGGCACCCACCGCGACGATGATCATGACCAGCCGGTAGAGGCTGCTTTTGAGGGGCCAGAACCAGGCAGGCAGGTGGGTGAGGACATCGAGTCCGCGATCCAGTGCGGTGTAAAAAATTGCGGAGCCCATCGGCCAGCGGAGGGCGTAGAGCCAATCGGTGAGGCCTCCGGGATACCTCCCGCGCAGCCAGCCCATGCCCCAGCGGGAAGCGAAGAAAGCTGCGACTCCCAGGGCGACGATGGCGGAGCAGACCGCGATTTGTTCGAGGGTGAGATGGCGGGCCGCCTGGACCAGGCTGAGGGCGGCCTGATCTGGGGGAGGAGTCCCCTGAAAGAGGGTGGGGGAGTTGGTGGGTGTCACTTCGTCCAGAGTCGCCAGGCGGCGTACACGAGGAAAACCGCAAAGGCCCGGCGGGCAAACAGTTCGGGGATTTTCTGGATGAAGAAGGAGCCGAGGATTGCCCCAACCATGCCGGTCACGGCGCAGGCGGCGGCAATTCGCCAGTCCACCGTGTTGAGTTTCCAGCTGGTGGCGGTGCCGGCCAGGCTGATGGGGATGATCAGGGCTAGGGAGGTACCCACCGCCACGTGGAAGGGGACCCCGCAAAGGAGAATGAGGGCGGGAACAATGATGGTACCGCCCCCGATGCCAAAACAGCCCGAAGCGAAACCCGCCAATAGGCCAATGGCGGCAAAGATCAGGGTTTGGGTGGCCATGGCCGACGACTTTTTCCCCCCGTCTGAGGCTTGGCAAGCCGGATCCGGGACGCTTTCGCAGGCTTGCCAAAGGGGAACGGTTGCTCTTACCTCACCTTTCTATGTTAAAACGTAATCTTTCCATTTTATCCCTCTTGATAGCGGTGGTCCTGGCGGGCTGCGCGGTCAAGGATCCCGCCAACCCTCGTTTTGTCGTGGCCGAAGGTCGCGGCATCAAGATCACCCGGGCCCAACTGGACGGCGAGGTGAACCGGGCCCTGTTGAATTTTAACCTGTCCCGGGACAAGGTCCCGGCCCCCCAGCTGGCTTCCCTCGAGGTGAATATTCTCAATCAGATGATTAACCGGCAGGTGGCCCTGGCGGAAGCCCGGAAGTCCCCCATGACCAATGCGGCCACTCAAGCCAAGGAGCAGCTGGAGCGGATGAAGAAGAATTTCCCGACTCCCGAGGCGTTCCAGGAGCAGCTGACCAAGGCCAAGACGACCGAGGCGGAGATGCTCAAGGAGATCGAGCAGAAGATGGAAGTCGACAACCTGATGCGGGCGCGAGTGGAGCCGAACCTGGCGGCCCCGTCCGACGAGGAAGTGCAGAAGTTTTACAACGAAAACCCCAAGCTCTGGCAGCGCAATGAAACCGTGCGCGCCCAGCATGTTCTGGTGAAGGTGGATGCGAACGCGGATGCGGCCACCAAGGCCGCCAAGAAGAAGGCGGCCGAGGACGCCTTGGCCCGGGTGAACAAGGGCGAGCCGTTCGAAAAAGTGGCCCAGGAAGTTTCCGATGATCCCGGTAGCAAGGCCCGGGGCGGGGAACTGCCTCCTTTCAGCAAGGGCCAGATGACACCCAAGTTTGAGGAGACTGCCTTCAGCACGCCTCCGGGGAAGGTCAGCAAAGTCATTGAGACCCCTTTCGGATACCACTTCATCAAGGTCAAGGCCAAGGAAGCGGCCAAGACGCTCAAATTGGATGAGGTGAAGAATGAGATCTCCGCCCATTTGCGCCGGCTCAAGCAAGGCGAAGCCACGCGGCTCCTGCTTGAGGACCTGCGGAAGGACGCCAACGTCAAAATTCTCCTGCCGCCCCCCCCGGCTCCCGCGCCGGTCACGGCGACCACTCCGCCGGTGCAGGCGCCGCCGCCTTCGCCGACCGAGCCCGCCAAGAAATAAGGCAGCCGGGCTTGCCCGGATGAGTTCTCCCGCCCCCGCCCCCTCCGGGAAACCGGAGCCTTTCGAGCCCAAGTTCGACGGGCAAGGATTGATCCCTGCGGTCGCAGTGGATGCGGTTACCCAAGAGGTTCTCATGACGGCCTATATGAACCGGGAAGCCTTGGAAGTGACCCGGCGCACAAAAAAAGCGACATTTTATAGCCGCTCCCGGAAGAAACTCTGGGTGAAAGGGGAAACCTCAGGAAATTTCTTAGAGGTGGAAGAGATTCGGGTCGACTGTGATCAGGACTGTCTGGTGATCCGGGTGCGGTTACCCGTGGGCGGGGCGGCCTGCCACACGGGTGAGCGCAGCTGCTTTTACCGAACGCTCAGTCTGACAGGTCCGGCAGAATTGAAGCGGATTGATTAAGGCGAGCGGCCGGCAGCAGTTCGAACCAGTTCCAGAAAAACCTTTTCTTCCCCGGCTACGTTGGCTTTGGGCCCCGTCAGCTTCGCGATGACCAATCCATCGGGGGATTCCAGAATTGCCCCGAGGACCAGGCGGTTCGGCGTTTCCTTGGCGGGGCCCCCGGGAACCCCACCCTTCATGGTGCCGCTTAATTTCACAAGGGTGAGAGGGATGGCCGTGCCGGCGGGGGTTTGGATCTCGGCGGGAGAGTCCTGGGAAAGAAACTGGGCCTGCCAGCGATCCACATTGGCCTGAACGGTGCCGCCCGCGCCTGGGGGAAAGCGGGTGAAGGTGATGAGAAGGGGTGTGCCGGAAGATTTTTTTTCGAGCTGGGCCACGCGGACCCCATCAGCTGGCCGCGAGTAGATCCACCCCTCTGGCCGATCAAAACGAACCGAGCCAATGCGAAAAGCCACCGGCTGGGGTGGGGGAGTTTGGCCCAGGATCTCCAGTGCTCCGAAGATCAGCAGAAGGGAAAGAAAGGCGCTTCTCATCCCTGCATCCGGCGGGTCCATTCGTCCAAGGCCACGGGCCGGCATTGGAGCAGCCGATCGTATTCGGTCTGAATCCGCTGTTGGGTCCAGTCCGGATGATTGGCTTTAAGAAACTGCAGCATCCAGGAACGTGCCAGGGTGCGGTCCTGCGGGGTGAGTCGGGCAAACTCCCGCCGGTAGAGCAGCCCGTTGAGCCGGCTGAAAAAAGGGACGGATCCCATTTCAGGAGGACTTTTTCCGGAACCCGCCGGCGATAGCACCGGCCAAGGAACCAAAAAGAAGGGTGAGGATCAGAGCACGGGGACCGCCACCGACGAATTCCCGGTAGTAGGCGGGGGCATCCTGGGCGAGGGGGTAGGGGACGGCGGTAAAGACGGCGCCGGGGATGCTGTAGAGAAAGCCGATCAGGGCGCCCACGCGAACGCGGCGGCCGAAATCTGGCAAAAGCCCGACCAGAAGACCAATGGAAGCGTAGGTCAGGAAGAGCCCGCCGGCGAAACCGGCCGCCGCGGCAGGCGGCAACCCCTGAAACCAGGGCCCGATCGCTGTGAGGAGGCCGAAGCCAGCTCCGGCGATGGCGGCGCGAATATCCACTGGCATGAATTGATTTTGCCCGGTTCACGAAAACCGCCGAGAGAAAAAAGCTTGCGGGATTTTCGCCGTTTGCCGTCAAAAATGGAAAAAAATTCCAATCAAACTCGACAGGCCCAAGGCCCGGCGCGGAACATGGGGAGATGGAAAACGAAGTGGTCTGGGGCCGCCGGCGGGACGAGCTGTTGGCTAAATTGGCGACCCGGGCAGCGAGCTGTCCCGGGCTTTATCCCTTCCGCGAGACGGCTGATTTTCTGCGGGTGGCGCAGGACCAGGCGGGCGAGAAGGCCGAGTCCGTCTGCTATTTTTTGGAGCTCATGTGGCGGAGTCCGGAGGAAGCCGTCCAGTTGAATGCGCAAAGCTTGATTCGGAGGGGGCAAGGCTTGAAACACCAATCGACCCCTGCTGAGGTTCCGATGAAAGGGATTCAGGGGCTCAAGGGTTAAGGGGAGTTGGAAAAGCGGAAACCGGCCAAGAGTTTGAACCGCGGGAGCAGGGGCAGGTGACGTTCTTTTATAAAAATAAGTAAAAAGCAATTTAAGAATCGCTGGCCAACTCACTGCAGGATGGTCAACTGGTAGTGCACCAGACTCATGAGGGACACTATAAGTTCGTCTTCGACGCCAACGGATCCGGAGTTGCCCTTTGGCAACAAGGCTTCCACGACCGGAAGCTCATCAGGGGATCCGGAAGTTGTCGTGATCAAAGGGCCGCCCAGGCCTGCTGGCTACACTTCCCCTTTGGAGTCCGTGCAGGAGGAAAAAAACGAAATGAATGGATCCACCCCCGCCGCCCTGAACGTCAAACGCAGCATCGATCGCCAACGCAAGGAGCAACGCGCCGTCACCTCGATTCTCAGCGGGGTCGGCTTGGGTCTTCTCCTGATCATCGGAGGCTGCGCCACCCTCTCTGCTTTCGGTGGCTACGTGCTCTGGAAGCAGATCCAGCAGCAAAGCGTGACGGTTTCCCAGATGGAGCAGAAAATTAACAAGGATCTGGCGGAGTTGCAGGCGCGGGATGCCGAGTTGGCGAGCGGTTTGGATTCGGCTGGAGCGCAGCTGGCCAAACAGTTGTCTTCCCTTGAGCAGATCAAGTCCCAGGTGAGCCGACATGACAAGGACGTCTCCACCCTGAAACAGCGGCTTTCCATGGTCGAAGGTGACTCCGGCGACCGGCGGCGTTAAAAGCAGGCATGATTAGCCGGGTCGAACTCCGAAGAATTGCGCATGAATGGCGCACCCGCTTGCAACGGGTGCAGCAGATTCTTCAGCCCAGCGAGTGGGCGGTGGATGACTGGAACCGATTTGCGCGGGCCCTCACCCAGATGGTCCGAGCCTATGGCTCGACCTGGAAGGAGGGAGACAGCACCTTTTGGGATGTGCGCTGGACATTGCAGGACGGGGGCGAGTTAATCTGCCAAACGGAGGTAGCGGGCGATGGGCGTCAGACCTTGGTGGTCGCCCAGACCGGGGGTTTCGCTGAGGGGCTCGACAACTACACCTGGTTTTACGGGGAATTCGGCCAAACCGGCGACTTTTTGGGGAATCCCTACTGGGTGGACGGAACTTGGAAAGAGGCGTTAGCCATGATGATGTTGCCCCAACAAGCCGCGGCCGGTTTTTATCTGAGTGGGGGCAATGTGGGAGCTACAGCCATGATCGAGGCCAAGGCATCTCACGCTTAAACCTCTATTAGGCAACAGTTTAAGAATTCTTGTTCGAAGGCCTCTCGTCTGCCATATTGGCATCTTGAAAGGAGTACGGCGGGAGGTTTTCCTGAGAGGCGCGCAGATCCGGTTTCCCTGATCGATTCAGATCAATTTCGGGTCCTTAAAGCCGCGCCGATTCATCCCGCAGACCTAACCGAGAGCCAAAAGCACCTCACGGGGCAGGGCCAATCAGGCGGCTGAACCAAGCTGCAATACCTCCCCAAACCGGACGCCGTTCGTCCGGGCGGTCCGCATGGGCCATTCCGTCCCGCCGACACAAAAACAACATGAGCTATGATTCAAACCAAGGGCGCCGCTCCGGCGGCGGCCCTCATGAGCGCCGGCGCAGGCGCCACCACCGTCACGGCGGCAGCCGGGGCGGCTTCCGACACGATTCCCGCGGAGGCGCGGGCAGAAGCCAATCCAAGGGGGGCTTCTGGGGATGGCTGAAAAAACTGTTCGGCCTAAACGGCGGTTCCTCCCGCCAAGACCACAGCCGGAGCGAGCACCGCCCGGCCCGGACGGAAGGACAACCGCGTACCCCGCGGGGTCCCCGGACGGCCCCACCCCAGGAGGTTCTGACCCCTCGTCTCTACGTGGGTAACCTCTCCTATGACGCCTCTGAGAGCGATCTATTCGATCATTTCGGCAAGGTCGCCGGAGTGCGCAACGTGGAGATTGTCCGCGACAAGGGTTCCAATTCGAAGGGCTTCGGCTTTGTCGAAATGCAGACCTTGGAAGGCGCACAGGATGCGGCGAAAAAGCTGCACGACTCGGAGTTCATGGGCCGGCTGATGATCGTCAACGGCGCCAAGTCGATGGGCGAGCGGCCGGAGCGTGGCCCGCGCCGGGATGACCGCGGCGGTCCCCGGGCGGAGATTGAGGAAGGCGAGAGGGCAGGACGTAGCGAAGGGGACTTCGACTACAACCGCGGTCCCCGCAATCCCAGCTTCGACTAAACGTTTAAGGATGTGCCAGGGTGCGCCGGGACTTCCCACGGGAAGCCCGGCCGCCCTCGGCCAGCCAGCGGTTCACCGCAGCCAGATAGGCGCGGGCACTGGATTCAATCACATCGGTGGCGGCGGCCCGACCGCTCGAAGGTTCGGATTTGGCATCGAAGCGGACATTCAGACTCACTTCCCCGACGGCATCCTTGCCCTCGGTGACGGCGCGAACCTGGTAATCCACCAGGTGACCCTTTAGGCCGGTGATCCGGTCGATCGTCTTCAGCACCGCATCAACAGCGCCATCCCCCGTGCCGGCGACGGACAGGCTTTTCCGCCCGTGCCGCAGGGTAATTTTTGCTTCGGGCTTTTCCCCGAGGCCGCAACTCACCGACAATTTTTCCAGCGAATAGGTTTCCCGGGCGACCTGGATCTGGGCACCCACAAGGGAGACAAGATCGTCGTCATAAACAAATTTCTTCCGGTCCCCGATTTCCTTGAAGCGGGTGAACACCGCCTGCAACTCGGCCGGCTTGAGAGCGTAACCCAGATGCTTAAGGCGGGAAGCCACGGCGGCCCGCCCGCTGTGCTTGGTGAGGGGCAGCTCCGTTTTGCCCCAGCCCACCTCTTCCGGATCCATGATCTCGTAGGTTTCCCTTTTTTTGAGGATACCGTCCTGGTGGATCCCCGAGCTATGGGCAAAAGCGTTCAGGCCGACAATCGCCTTGTTGCGGGGGATGGGGAAGCTGCACGCGGCCGAGACGAGCCGGGAGGTTCGAACAATCTCATGCGTCTGGATCCCGGTGGTCAGATCACCGAGGGAGTCGTGCCGGGTGCGCAAGGCCATGACAATCTCCTCAAGCGCGGCGTTGCCGGCCCGTTCGCCGATGCCGTTGAGAGTACACTCAATCTGACGGGCGCCGGCGAGAGCACCGGCCAGCGAATTGGCCACGGCGAGGCCGAGATCGTTGTGGCAGTGAGTGCTGAAGACAGCGTTCGCAGAACCCTGGGCACGGGCAATGACCTCGCGAAACATCCGCCCGTACTCGTCTGGGGTGGCGTAGCCGGTGGTATCCGGAAGGTTGATGGTAGTGGCGCCGGCTTCCAGGGCGGCCTCGACAACCTCGACGAGGAAGTCGATCTCCGTCCGGGAGGCGTCCTCTGGGGAGAACTCCACATTGGCCGTAAATTTTCGCGCACGCCGCACGCCCTCCGCAGCGAGACGCAGAATCTCCCCGCGGGCCTTGCCTAGCTTGAATTCACGGTGGATTTTGCTCGTGCCGAGAAACACGTGGATCCGGCCCTGCTTGCCGGCGGGCTTGATGGCGGCGCCCGCGGCATCGATATCGGCCGGGACACACCGAGCCAACCCGCAGATGACGGGGCCACGCACCGTGCGGGCGATTTCCCGGACCGAATCAAAATCCCCCTGGCTGGCGATGGGGAAGCCGGCCTCGATAATGTCGACGCCGAGGCGGGCCAGCTGCCGGGCGACCTCCAGTTTCTGCCGCTGGGTCATGGCCGCACCGGGGCACTGCTCGCCGTCGCGCAGCGTTGTGTCAAAAATGAGGATCCGGTCGCTCATCCGATTACCCTAGCCCGAACCGGACCGATTTGCATCTCCAGAGGAGATGGAGGATGCCAGCTTGGGGGCGAGCCCCGAATCAGTAGGCGGCTTGGGCGCCCTTGAGATTCCGGCGACGGATCCAGGGCATGAGGGCCCGGAGACGCTGGCCGGTCTTTTCGATCGGATGCCTCTCCCCCTGCCTGAGCAGACGGTGGTACCGCTTCATGCCTGTCCGACTCTCCTTGACCCATTCGCGGGCAAATTTGCCGTTGCGGATTTCCTGCAGAACGCCCTGCATGGCCTTCTTGGTGCGGGCGTCGACCACGCGGGGGCCGCGGGTGACGTCGCCGTACTTGGCGGTTTCGGAAATCGAGAAGCGCATGCCGGCGATCCCGGCCTCGTTGATGAGGTCGACGATCAGTTTCAGCTCATGAAGCACCTCGAAGTAGGCGACTTCCGGTTGGTAGCCGGCCTTCACCAGCACCTCGAAGCCGGCCTGAATGAGGGCGGAGGTTCCGCCGCAAAGCACGGCTTGCTCGCCGAACAGATCCGTTTCGGTCTCCTCCTTAAAAGTGGTCTGGAGAACGCCCGCACGGGTGGCGCCGATCCCCCGGGCCCAGGCCAGGGCAATGGCCCGGGCTTTCCCGGAAGGATTTTGCTGCACCGCAAAAAGAGCCGGCACGCCGCGGCCTTCCTGGTACTGGCGGCGCACGATGTGGCCGGGGCCTTTGGGGGCGACGAGGATCACATCGACGTTTTTGGGTGGGCGAACGGTCTTGTAATGAATGGCAAAACCGTGGCTGAAGAGCAGGCACTGGCCCTTGCGGAGGTTCGGGGCGATGTCCTTCTCGTAAACCGAGGGAATCTTGAGATCGGGGACAGCAACGAAAATGACATCGGCGCCACGCACCGCCTCAGCGGTGGGGAGAACCTTGAAGCCGTGCTTTTTGGCGACAGGAATGGATTTGCTGCCGCGGTAGAGGCCGATGGTGACGCGGACGCCGCTGTTCTTGAGGTTGAGGGCGTGGGCGTGGCCTTGCGAGCCGAAGCCGATCACGGCCACCTTCCTGGTTTTCAGGGGTGCGAGGCTGGCGTCTGAGTCGTGATAGATACGGGCGGGCATGGGGATGTCTCCTTTGGGTTGGGGTGGAAAGGGTTTACCGGCGGGGCAGAGCGATCCGGCCTGTCCGGCTTAGTTCGAGGACGCCGAAGGGTTTCATCAGGGCGAGAAACTTGTCGATCTTGCTCTCATCCCCCGTCACCTCAATGGCGAGGCTAGCGGATTGCACATCGACGATCTTGGCGCGGAAGATATCGCAGATCTGCATGACCTCGGGCCGGGTGGAGGAGTTGGCCTTCACCTTGAGCAGGATGAGCTCCCGGTCGATGACGTCCCCGTCCTTGAAGTCGTACACCTCAAGCACGTCGACCAGCTTCTTCAGCTGTTTGACCACTTGCTCCAAAACCTGATCGTTGCCGACCACCACGATGGTCATCCGGGAAATCTTGTCGTTCTGGGTGGGGCCGACGTTGAGGGTATCGATGTTGAAGCCACGCCCGCTAAACAGGCCGGCGATCCGGGTGAGCACCCCGAAACGGTTCTGAACCACGACAGAAATGGTGTGACGCATAAGGGAAGATGTTGAACTGGAAAGAGTAGCGGCGAAACCGCCGCAGGGTCAAATCGAAAGCCCCGAACCGGAATTGCGGAGGCGGGCCAGCTCCGCGGACTGTTGCTCAAGCTGTTTTTTGGCCTGGGCAAGGTCGGTTTCCAGTTGGCGGATACGAAGCCTCAGGGCGGCATCAAAAGCGGGACTGGCAGCGGGGGCGGTGGGGATTGGCTCAGCGGCTTCCTCCAGTTTGATCGTGCGGCTTTTCAGTTTGGCATCCCGCCGGCGCCGGATTTCGTCCAGGAACTCGGTGACGGTAAAGCTTTCCTTGGTGCGGATATGAGTGACCAGCTCGGACCCGCCCAGCTGTCCGCTTTGGAGGAACTCGGCGATCGTGCCGGCCGTGGTGGGGCCATAGCGGGGGCCGTCGAGAGGTTCCACCATCCAAAGCATTTCGAGTTCGGCGACTTCGGGGGCCTTTTGCCAGGCCCCTTCATCCGCCTGAATCAGGTCGTCCGGGGCAATGAGGGACTGATTGGCCAGCGCTTTGAGGTGATCCAGGTCCATGGGGCCCAGCACCCGACCCGTCTGGACTTTTTGGAGCCGGAAGACGGAGGCGAGGGAGGGCATCGCTAGGCTAGCTCGAGGGGATAAAAAGTTTCTGCCCGACCTTGAGCGGCGCGTCCTTGGAGAGTTGATTGGCCTTGCGGAGGGAGTCGACCGTGAGCTTCAGGCCGTGTTCCTTGTTGTAGGCCTGAACGATGGAGCTGAGGGTGTCGCCCTTGGCGACGGTGTGTTCGTAGCCCTCACGATCGACGGGCTTGGCGGGCGCCGGCGCCGGTTTTTCCTTCGCCTTCATCTCCGCAAGCATCTTGGAAACCTCCTCGAGAAGGGACTCCTTCTCCTTTTCCGCCTTCGCCGCTGTGCTGGCGAGGCTCTCCTTGAGAGAGTTGGACTGCTGTTTGACCTCCTCGAGAATTTTTTCGAGGGAAGCGATCCGGGATTTCATGTCCTCCACGGCTGCATCCATCCGGTCGACCTGGTCGGCGGCCTTGAGAATTTTTCTCCGTTCGGCTTCGGCGTCTTCGGACGCGCCCGGACTCAGCTGGGCTGCAAGGGGCTGCCAGGAGATCAGCCAGGTGCTTAACAGGATGAATCCGCTGCGGAATCGGCGCGCGCGCATGGCATTTATTATCACTCGCCGGCTCACGCCCCAGCAAGCTTTTCGAACTCCTTCTCCGAAAGAATCCGAACCCCGAGGGCTTTGGCCTTGGCAAGCTTCGACCCTGCCTCCTCGCCGGCGAGAAGATAATCCGTCTTGGGGCTGATGGAGCCGGCCACCGCCCCGCCCAAGGACTGAATCCGGCGGGTGAACTCCTCGCGCGGGGCGGTCAGGGTGCCGGTAATGACGAATTTTTTTCCGGAAAAGACGCCCCCCCTCACTGCCAACTCCTCCGGAAGAGCGGTGAAGTTGCACCCGGCCTTCTTCAGACCCTGGAGCAGTCGGTGGGTGGAAGGCTCCCGAAAGAAAGAGACAATCTCCTCCGCCACTTTCTGGCCCACGTCCTTGACCTGGATCAAGTCGTCCACGCCCGCTTTTTCGATTTTTTCCATGGAAGTGAAATGACGGGAGAGAGCCTCGGCCAACACCGTTCCGACCTGCGGAATGCCCAGTCCGAAGATCAGCCGCCAAAGAGGGCGCCGCTTGCTGGCTTCGATCCCCTCCAGAAGGTTGGTGGCTGACTTCTCCCCCATCCGCTCCAGTCCGGCCAGCTGTTCCGGGGTTAGCGTGTAAATTTGTTCCAGGTGCTGGATCAGGCCGGCGTCCATCAGCTGGCCAGCCATAACTTCGCCCAGACCTTCGATATCCATGGCTCCGCGGTGGGCAAAATGCTGCAGGCGCCGCTTGAGCTGACCCACGCAATCGCGGGAGGTGCAGCGCAGGAAAACCTCCTCTTTGCGCAGCGCACCCCCGCAAACGGGGCACTGCTTGGGGGGATGAATCGGTCGGGAGTCCTTGGGGCGTTTTTTCAGGTTCACCGAGATCACCGCCGGGATGATTTCCCCGGCTTTTTCCACGGTGACGAGGTCACCCACGCGGATGTCCTTGCGGGCAATTTCCTCAAAGTTGTGGAGCGTGGCCCGGGCCACGGTGGTTCCGCTGAGCTGCACGGGCTCAAGCTCGGCCACGGGGGTGATCACGCCGGTGCGGCCGACCTGAAAAGTCACGGCATGCAGGCGGGTTTCCGCCTGTTCCGGCGCGTATTTGTAGGCGATGGCCCAGCGCGGGGCCTTGTCGGTCGAACCCAAAACTTTCTGCTGGTCGAACCGGCTGACCTTGATGACGGCGCCGTCGGTGGCGAAGGGAAACTTGGCGCGCTCCCGGTCCAGCTCCCGCACGGCGGCGAGCACGGCCTCCGCGCCCTTCCCATGGCGGAACCAGGTGTGGCCGGGCAGGCCCCATCTCGCGATTTGTTGGTGAAGCCCCACCTGGGAATCGGTCTGGGCGCCGATCACCTCTCCGAGCCCGTAAAAGACCACGGCCAGCGGGCGTTTGGCCACTTCACGGGAGTCGAGCAGCTTGAGGGTGCCGGCGGCGGCGTTCCGGGGATTGGCGAAAAGGGGTTCCCCCTCTTTCTCGCGCGTGCGGTTGAGGGCGGCGAAGGCGGGCTCGGGAAGATAAACCTCCCCGCGGAACTCGATGACCTTGGGCAGCCCTTTCACAGCCAAGGGCAGGTTACGGATGGTTTTAAGATTCTCGGTGATGTCGTCCCCTTTTTCGCCATCGCCGCGGGTCAGGCCCTGCATGAGGCGGCCCTGCTCGTAGCGCACGCTGACGGCGACCCCGTCCACCTTGGGTTCGATGGCAAATTCGGCCGGCTGGCCGTGGAGATTTTTGGCGACCCGTTCGAGAAACTCGCCGAGCTCCTCTTCACTGTAGGTGTTGTTGAGGCTTTGCATGGGGACGGCGTGAGCCACGTGCCGGAAGGATTCCAGCGGGGCGCCGCCCACCTTTTTTGTCGGGGAGTTCTCATCCGCAAGTTCGGGGTGGGCTTTTTCCAGATCCTGGAGCTCCCGATAAAGCCGATCATAGGCCGCATCGGAGATTTCCGGACGGGCTTCGACGTAATAAAGGCGGTCATGGCGCCGAACTTCCTCGACCAGCTTGGCGTAGCGTTGGGCGGAACTCAGGCTCATCGGCTTGGGCGGCGGCGTAAGGCGAGGCCGAGCGAAACGCCGAGAAGATCAGCCAACCAGTCTGCCATGGAGACTTCCCGGCCCGGCGCCAGCCGTTGGATCTGTTCGTCCGCAGCTCCGAGAAAGGAGCCTGCCATTCCCAAGCCAACCGAGGGGAACGGCAGTCCTCCCAAGGCAAAGCCGAAACCGGTGTAGACGGCCAAGTGCAAGACCTTGTCATTGGGAAGGGGGATAATTTCATGCATGGCCTGCACCTTGGTTCGGGGCAGCAGGGAAATACTCAGGATGGCCGCGTAGTAGAGGGCGGGGGTCAGCAGGTTTTTCCATCGCAGCTTGGCCATTGAGGAGGCATTTTGGGCGTGGCGTGAAGATGGGCAACGTGAAAGAAGCCGGCCCCGTGCTGGGCATGGAGGGAGGAGGCACGAAAACCCGCTGGATCCTTCTCGATCCGCGCGGACGAAAGCTGGCCCATGGGATGGAGGGTTCCGGGAACGTCCTGCTGGCCGGCCGGGGCGGGCTGGAAAAAATTTTCCGCAGAATCGCCGCGCGACTTCCCCGGCCCCCACACGGCGTTGGCGGGGGATTCGCCGGAGCCCGCGGTCCCGTCGAGATCGCCACCGTGCGGGCCGCAATACTGTCGGTCTGGCCTAGGGTAAAAAAGATCGTCGTGGGACCGGACACGGATTCCGCTTTGGCCGCCGCCTGGGGCCAGGCAGACGGGTTTTTGGTGATTGCCGGGACCGGAAGCAACGTCGTTGCCCGGGTGGCCGGAAAGAAAGTTTCCGTCGCTGGGCACGGGCATCTGTTGGGGGATGCCGGAAGCGGTTACGACCTCGCCTTGCGGGCCTTGCGCGCGGTGTACCGGGAGCGGGACCGGACCGGCCAAGCCCCGCGCTTGGCCGCCGGACTGTTGGCGCACGCGGGGGCAGCGGACCTGGATCGTCTTCTCCGGGAAGTGTATCGGCCCCGTGGGAAGGAGTGGTTGGCCGGCTTTGCTCCGGTGGTGCTGCGGGCGGCGGGGCGAGGCGATGCCTTGGCGCGGGAAGCCGTCCAGCAAGCCGCTGAGGAACTGGCGGAACGGTTAGCCGAGCTGGCCCGCCGGTTGCGAGTGCGTAGCCCGCGGGTGGCCCTGACCGGAGGACTCTTTGAAAATGATTTGTACCGCCGCCATTTTACGGGCGCAGTGGGCAGTCGTTTGTCCGGAGTCCGGATTTCCCTTCTCCAAACTCCCGGCGAAGTCGGGGCGGCCCTCATGGCGGGATGGTCCGGCCGGGTTTCCTCGGCTCCGGCCCAAGAGAAATTTGTGGATGTTGAGTCCCTTCCCACCGAGCGGGCGAACCCACGCTCCCGCGGACTCCATCAAAAGCCTGTGGGCCAGCTGGTGAAACTGTTTGTGGCGGAGGAGAAGGAGAACCTGCGGGCGCTCCGGAAGGCGGCGGGAGAGATCGGCCAGGCCGCCGGGCTGGTGGCGGCGGCCTTGCGACGGGGAGGCCGGCTTTTTTATGTGGGAGCAGGAACGAGTGGGCGGCTCGGGGTTCTGGATGCCAGCGAGATGCCGCCGACCTTCCATGCGGATCCGGAGGAGGTCCAGGCGATTTTGGCGGGCGGGCCCGAGGCAATTTTCCGTGCCCAGGAAGGCGCGGAGGACGATGCGGAAGCCGGTGCGCGGGCGGTGCGGGAGCGCCGCGTCGGGCGAAAAGATGTCGTGGTGGGCCTCACCGCAAGTGGCCGAACTCCCTTTGTCCAAGGGGCCTTGGCCCAGGGAACCCGCTGCGGAGCCAAGACCGTTCTGGTCACGGCCCATCCCAGTTGGAAGCCTGCCAAGGGCGGAATTCGCCCGAACGCCGTCGTGCGGCTGGATGTGGGGCCAGAGTTAATCGCGGGATCGACGCGTTTGAAGGCCGGAACGGTGACCAAGGTGGTTTGCAACATCCTCAGCTCGGTGGCGATGATCCGTCTGGGCAGGGTATATGACAACCTGATGGTTCATGTGGTGCCTTCGAACGAAAAGCTGCGCGCCCGGGCGGTGCGGCTAGTGAGGCTGTTGGCGAAAGTAAGCGCAGAGCGAGCGGCGGAAGCGTTGGAGAAATCCGGTAACAGCGTCCTGCGGGCGGTGGAGTTGTTAGGGGGTTAGCGGTTTAGTCTTTAGTTATGTGGGAACCTTGGACTCTTCCGCTTCCCTCCATAACTAACAACTAAAAAACTAAATCCCTTTCCCCATCCCATACTTCCCGCTTGTCGTCATCGGGTGCCTTGCCACGATCGCGCGCATGAAAACATTTCTTCTGGTTGGGTGGCTGAGTTTGGTGGGGACCGGTTGGACACAGACGGCTCAGTTGGCCGGACTTTGGAAAAACACTGCGGCGGGGATTGCGCAGTCGACGGTGATCATCTCCCAGGATGGGGCGACGATCCACGTGGCGGGCTACGGGGTGTGGGCGGGAGGCGGTCCCGGGGTTTGGCACAGCAAAGGGGCAAAGATTGAAGGATCCCGGGCCAAGATCCCCATCACCTACACCACTCTTCCCAAGCCCAGCTTTGATCCCAAGGTGGAAATGGATCTGCAGATCTCTCCTGATTCCAAAACTTTGGAGGGAACTTGGAAGAACAGCCTCGGACGAAAAGGCCCGGTGAAATTTGTGAAGGTGGAAGCAGAAGCGGCCCCGCAGGCGACCGCCGCGGAAACTCCGGCGGCCGAGGGTCCGGCGACCGAGGCGGAAGCCAAGCCCTAAGCGGACCCTCCGTAAGCTTTCAGCAGGGGGAAGGCCCGTCCAAGAATCGGATCTGATTTTACTCCCAGGTGTTTCTCCAGGACCGTGGCGTAGACGGAGCGGAAATCGACGTTGAACTTGATGTCGCCATCGTCGAGATCCCGGGGGGCGAGGGAGGGCATTTCCCCGAGAAGTCCGGCGGTCACGCCGCCGCCGGCGAGAAAGAGAGGGGCGGCCGCCCCATGATCAGTCCCGCCGCTGCCGTTTTCCTTCACGCGGCGGCCAAATTCGCTGAAGGTCATGAGGGTGACGCGCCCGAGATTCCCTTGGGCCTTGAGGTCGGCAAGAAAAGCTGAGACGGCATCTCCCATTTCGCGCAAAAGCCTCTCGTGGGCGCCGGCTTGGCCGGTGTGGGTATCGTATCCGCCTTGGGAGACATAGTAGATCCGGGTCTTCAGGCCGCCGGCAATGAGGCGGGATATGAGGGCAAACTGGTTGCCCAGCCATGATCCCGGGTACGGCACCCCGTTTTTTCCGCGGCCGGAGGCGGCGGCAATCTCCTTCTGGGTGACCTGAACATCCATTTCTGTCCGCTCAAGAAAATCGAGGGCATCAATTTTTCCGGAAGAACCCGCGATGTCCCCGATGGAACCGCCGGCGGGGCCCTCCTCCGCATCCTCGCCCAGGGCCATCCTCATGGGTCCATCCGACTCCGGCTCTCCATCGGCCCCCAGACGGCGTCGTTTGCTGTCCCCAGCCTCGTACAGAACCCCCTTGGGGGTTTTGGCGGAGAATGCCTGCGGGGATTGCGAGCCCAGGGTGATGCCGACGGCGGCATCGCACCCAGAGCAGGCGTTGTCGAAATAGCGACCGATCCAGCCTGTGGAGGAGGACTTTTCCGCATCGGTGCCGGTGGCCCAGATTTCAGTGGAGCGGAAATGGGAGCGGTTGGGGTTGGGGTAGCCCACGCCCTGCACCACCGCGAGTCTGCCTTCCTCATAAAAACGGGCCAAACCCGCGAGGGCGGGATGGAAGCCGACCTTTTCCTTGGTCCCCAGTTTCAGGACTTGGCTTTCTTGCAAGGCCAGGCCAGGCCGGGCGCGCCGGTAGTCATCATCCCCCCAGGGAACCACGGTGTTGAGACCGTCGTTGCCCCCGGCCAACTGCAAAACCACAAGAACCTGGCCGTCCCGTCCGGTCACGCCCTGAACAAGCTGGCCATCGGCAGCCGCATGCAGGGAGAGCATGGTGTTTTGCAGGAAGCTGGGAACAGTCCAGCAGAGGGAGCTGCCGAGGAGGCCGGTGCGAAGAAATTCCCGCCGTGTTTTCAATTCTGGTTTGTTCATGGACTCCTCCTTTTATCCCAGTTGGTAAACCGGGCTTTGCACGATCGTGAGGACGGTCTGGCGGACGGCGGCATCCGAGAGCGGGGTGGTTTCGCCGGCCGCTGGGCGGAAGCGGGACGGCAGTTGTCCCAGGCTGGACTCTCCGGGAAGAAGGCGGCCGGTCAGAGACGTGACGAGGCGGTTTGGATCCTGCCGGTCCTCGGGACCGGCCAGGGTTTCGACCCCGATGGGTGAAAGGGTGAAAAGTTCCCGGGCCTGCCGGGCCGCGGCCCGCCGCTGCCGGGCAAACTCCTTTTTTTGACCGGCCGCGTCCGGCATGTCCCCTTCGATCATGGGGGTGGGCAGCTCGACCAATCCGCTTTGCACCGCCAAGCGCCCCAAATCCATCCCCGCAAGATCCCGAACTCCTTGGGTGCCGCGAACGATCCAGTCGGCGTATTCGTAGCGACGCTGGAGGCTGGCGGTGTTGATCCAGGTGATCCCGCCATCCCAACCCTTCACGTTGGGAGGGGAGAAAAGCTTCTGGCCAAGCTGGCTGGTGATTTCCGAGGCAAGGGCCGGGGCGGGCAGTGGGCGCTCGAGCTGGCGGCAAAGACCCACCAACCATTCCACGGGCGACTTGACCCGCTGGCGCATGAGCCCCGGATCATAAAAAGCCGGGTGGGTCCACATCGCCTGGAGAAAAGGGCGGAGGAATCCGCGGTTCTCGTCCCAAGCGCGAACGAGTTCCCGGTGGAGATCCTCGGAGGGGGTGGCTCCGGTGTAGAAGCGCCATAGCTTGCCGGTGATCCATCGCGGGGCCGCCGGTTGCTGGAGGGTGAGGCGCACGACATCGGCGCCGTCAAAGTTGCCGGTTTTCCCGAAAATTTTCTTGGATTTCCCGTCATGCCAGAGGGGGCGATTCAGGAAGGAAGGCACATGCGTTTCCTCATCCATCGCCTCCCCAGGCTTGCCGCGAAGTTTGACCGACCAACCGGTCAAAGCCCGGGCCGCTTCCTGGATGTCTTTCTCCGTGTAGTTGCCCTCGCCCAGCGTGAAGAGCTCAAAGAGCTCGCGGGCGAAATTCTCGTTGGGCTGCTCCGGTCGGCTGCGTGCGCCATCCAAATAAATGAGCATCGCCGGATCCTTCGCGACCCCGAGAACAAGATCAGACCAGGCCCCCAGCGCCTTTTCACGAAAAAGCCGGTTCTGCTGGTAAAGAAGCGCGGGGTTTTTGACCTTTTCCTCGCTGGTGGCAAAGTGGCCGTGGAGAAAAAGAACCATCTTTTCGCGGGCAGCCATGGCCGGATCCGCCATCCGGTTGAGCCACCATCCCCGCAAATCGGTCAGGCGCTTTTCCTGCTCCGCCCGAACCGCGCGGAGGATTTCCCGCTGTTTTTCTTCCCGAGCTTTGGCGTCGAGAAGGTTGAGCCGGTTTCTCTGCGTCCTCAGCTTGTCGTTCAGGCTGGGTTTCAGGATGGAAGGCGGAGGATCGGCCAGGGCCAACTCGGGCGATCCCAAAAGGGAGTCGGCGGCCTGCCACGGCTGCATAGCCGCCAAATTCTCCACCTCGGCGGGCGTCCCGCCAAAGCCGGCCCTCTGTAAAAGCACACCCGCTTTTTGTTTGTCCCAAGCCGAGGGGGGCAGGGCGGCCATGGCCATAAGGGATTAGACCACGAATTTTAGGAAAGGATGCGGTCTTTTTTTTCTTTCGAGGGAGAGATGATCCAAGCCTCTCGTGAGCAAAGCCTTGGGCTTGAAAGGTTGCCTTCGGGGGCAGGGGAAAAAAGCTTAGCGGTTTTTTGAGGAGATGGATTGGCGGTCGAAGGAGGTGACCGGGGATTTGCCGGCGGCTTGGGGTGCCGCAGGGGCTTTGGCGACCGCCGATTTCTTCGGGGAAAACCAGAAAAGCAAAACCCCAACAAGACCGACGGCGCAGAGGGCGATGGTTCGCTTCAGGCACCGCTCCGAGACATCCCCTTTTTCCTCAAAGCCCGGTTTCTGTGCGGATCTTTTGGCCGAACCTGAAGTTGATTTCCTCATCAGGTTACGATGGGGACTGCCTCTGTTTCTTCAACGCCTTTTCTTGGGGATTGGGAACAGACTCCCTTTTCGACTCTGGGTCGAATCAGACGCCGTGCACCCGACCCCAGTGAACGTCGAGCTGGCGGCTCAGGCAGAGCTTGAGGGCCCTAAGCAGGCAGGAGGATTCCAACTTTTGGCCCCGCGTGATGATGCTTTCCAGGGGCTCGTCCGCGCGCAACCGGAGAGCGTCCTGGCAGAGGATGGGTCCTTGATCGAGATCAGGGGTCACAAAGTGGGCGGTGACGCCGACGATTTTCACCCCCTTATCGTAAGCCTGGCGGTAGGCCGAAGCGCCGGGGAAAGCGGGCAACAGGGAGGGATGGATGTTGAGGATCCGATTTTTCCAGTGCCACACGAAGTCCGGGGAAAGAATCTTCATGAAGCGGGCGAGAACAATGAGCTCGGCCCCGGCCTTTTCCAACTGCTCCTGCAAGGCCTGTTCGGCATGCCCGCGGTCGCGGTAGTCGACGTGGCGAAATGGCAGGCCGTGACGGCGGGCGATTTTTCCCAATTGGGGATGGTTTCCCGCGACCAGGACCGGATCCGCCCGCAGCCGGCCCTGTTTCCAATCCCGCAGGATGGCTTCCAGCACATGAGGCTCCTTGGAGACCAGCAGCGCCAGTTTTCTCCGCGCCCGGCCGTCATCGGCGATCCGCAGGGTCAGCTTCATCCGCAGGCTCTCGGCGACCTGCTCCAGGCCGCGCCGGATCGCCGGACCCTGAACCTTTTCCCTCGGCCAGGAAGCCAGCAGCGTCATCCGGAATTTTCCGCGGGCGACCTGCTCCTCCAGCGACTCAATGTTGGCTCCCATCCGGAAAAGGTGCTGGGTCACAGCGGCAATCGCCCCGGTGCGGTCCGGGCCCACCAGCCCGATGGTCAGGAAGGAGCGGGTTTTCATGGCTCAGTCGCCACGGTAGGTGCAGGAAGCCCGGGCGGTTTCGTGCAGGGTGATCTCCGAAAGGCCGGGGAGCTTGGGGGCCAGGCGATCCCAAAACCATTTGGCCATGAGCTCCAGCGTCGGGTTTTCCAGTCCCGGCGTTTCGTTCAGGCAGCTGTGATCGAGCTTTTCGAGGATCGGCCGGACCACTTCCGCCAGCTTGCCGTGGTCGTAAAACAGACCCGTTTTCGGATCGACCTCGCCGGTGACCACGACTTCCAGGCCAAAGCTGTGGCCGTGCATCCGGCGGCATTTATGCCCTTCGGGGAAAGAGGGTAGATGCTGGGCTGCCTCGAAATCGAATTTGCGCCGAAGAGAGATCCGCATCCAAAGGTTCTAGGGGCGTGCCGGCTTGGGGGCAACCGGACCGCTTAGCCAGCGCCCGAGGATTTTCTCCAGCACTCCGCCCCAGAGGGCCAGGCCCACGGCGAGGAGCAGAAGCTGGGGCACCCCCTGCCAGGCGGGCTGGCCCTTGAGAAAGGAGGCGAAGTGAATGGCGTAGGGCTGATGGACCAAATAAATCCCGTAGGAAAAAGTTCCCGCCAGGGCAAGCCAGCGGCCGAGATGGGGAATCCTGGCCCAGAATCCGGAAGCCCCGGCCACCACCAGAAAACAGGCCACGCCGGTCAGGAGATCTGCCGCCACATAGCCTTTGGGCAGGTGATAGACCTGCAGCGCGAGCGGATAGAGAAGAAATCCGGCCAGAAAGCCGGGGCCGCGCAAAAGCCACGATTCAAACTTTTCAGGGCTTTTGGCGTACAGGGCGCCTAGCACCATTCCGAAGGCAAATTCCGGCATCCGGCTCAGGCCGCATCCGCCCAGGACGTATTGGCCGCTGACCGGGTGGACGTAGAGCATGATAGATCGGGCGGTGAACCCAATCAGGACCGCGCCCAGCAAGAACAGGACCGGGCCCCACTTTCGCTGGGCCCAAAACAGGAGCGGGAACAGCGCAAAAAGTTGGAGGATCAGGCAGAAGTACCACCAGGCCGCGTTGAGATAGAAAAAATTCCAGTCGATCCAAAGAAAGCGGAATCCACTCAGGCTTACCCAGACCCGGTGATCCAACGGCTCAAGACGAGCCACGAACGGGCTGATCAAATAGATGAGGTGGGCAAACCAGTACATGGGGTACAGGCGGGCGAGCCGGCTGCCGATCCAGCGGCCCCACGCGACCCCACCTTTTGCGGAGGCCCGCACAGCGGATTGGGCCAGAACAAAGCCGCTCGCGACGAGAAACAGACCTACCGCATGAAAGCCGAGCTGGGACAAGCCGACGCCCACGATCCGGCCCATGCCTTCAAGGAAAGCAAGAGCCCCGGTCCAGGTTTCCGGCCGACCCACGTCCCGGAAAAAATTTTCTCCGATGGGCGAGGGCGGCTTGATCCAGCAGGTGAAGGAGTGGAAGTACACCACCCACAAAATCGCCCAGCCCTTGGTCACATCGAGCCACGCCATCCTCCCTGGGGCCATGGGGACAAAGTAGGCCCGGGCCTTGTTTAGGCGAGTTCGGATCGGAGCCGATCCACCACGGCCAGCATGCGAGGCTGATGTTCCGTTTCCGGGACGCGGCCATTGAGAAAGATGGCCGCCGTGAAGCCGGCCTCAGGATCGGCGAAGGCGAGCGAGGAGCGGGCCCCGCCGTGGCCGGCCGAGTTCTGGCCGGCGTGGGTGCCAAACCCGTAAGGGACGATGGCCGAGCCAGGGGACGGGCGGTGCAGCATCACACCCAGGCCGAAGTCGACGATATGGCCAAAGGTCGCGTCCATTTTCCCTTCCCGGGCCGGGCGAAACATTCTCTCCCGGGAGAAACGGGAAAGAAAATCCCCTGCCAGAAGTTTTTCATAAAAAAGCGCGAGTTGGCGGGCCGGACCGATAAGGCCGGCTCCGGGACCCGCGCCCGGCTCCGCCAGGATCCACTGACCGGCCCGCCGCTCGCGGATGGGAACGGCCGGACCTTGGAATTTCAGCTCCCCGAGGCCCGCCGGCCGGAGCAGATCATTTTCCAGAAAATCCATCCATGACTTTCCGGTGTGGCGCTCGATCCACTGGCCGAGCAGCCACCAGCCGCCGGCCGGATCATAAGCGGCCTGTCCCGGCAAAAGTTTCCCATCCGACGGGCTGAGCCGGGCCAAAAACCGAAGATTTTTTTCCGGGGTGTCGCGGAGATCCTTCTCGGCGATGCGGAGACCGGTTTGGTGGGTGAGAATTTGCTCCAAGGTGAGAGTGCCGGCGTGGGAGCCGGCCAGTTCCGGGAAAGTCGCGGACATCGGGTTTGTTTCCAGGCCAGGGGATGATTCCAAAAGGCGAAGAATACCGACGGCGGTAATGGGTTTCCCCGCGGAAAACCAGGGCACGGCAGTGTGGGGGTCGGGCACGTCGCCCCCGGCCATTTGATCTCCCCAGTTGCCTCGGCAGATCGCCAGGCTGAAGCCGGTCCAGAGATTTTTTCCGAGACCTTCTTCGAGATGGGCGCGGGTCCGCGAAAGATCAGGCATTCGGCTCGGGAGGAGTGCCGCGGGGTTCGTGCCGGAGGGCGACATGGGTGACTCCGGAGAAGTTTTTCCGCAGGGCTTCGGTCACCTGGTTCTCGATCTCGTAGACCTGCCGGGTGGTGAGCTGCTCCTCGACCTGGATGTGGAGATCGATGTGGATGTCATTGGTCATGCCGTGGGAGCGGATGGCATGGGCCCCACGGACGCCCTCAACGCCTTCCGCCACGAGGCGGATCTGTTCAGGATCAAGGCGCGTGGCGTCGGAAACAACCCTCACGCCTTCAATCAGAATTTCGTAAATGGCGCGGGCGAGCAGGACGACGATGCCGATGGCAAAAAGGGGATCGAGCCAGGGGAGTCCCAGCTGGCTGCCGGCGACCGCGGCGACGGCCAAGAGGGAGGAAAAAACGTCCGTGCGGGTGTGTGCCGCGTCGGCAAGCAGCAGGGGGCTGGAGACCTCCAAGCCCGCCCGGCGTTCCCAGCGGGAAAGAAGCAGGTTGGCAACAATGCCAAGTCCCAGCAAAGCCATGCCCCAAGCGCTGAAGCCGGGCGGGGCGGCCTGGCGAAGGAGCCGGCCGACGGCGGCGCCGAGAATTTCCCAAGCGCTGAGGAAAAGCAGGCCGGCCACGATGAGGGTGGCGAGGATTTCATATTTACGGTGGCCGTAGGGATGGTTGGCGTCGGGGGGGCGGGCGGCCGCGGTGATGCCGATGAGGGCGATGACGCTGGCTCCTCCATCAAGCAGGGAGTGGATGGCATCGGAAAGAACGCTGAGGCTGCCCAAATTCCAGCCGACCCCAAACTTCACCAGCGCCAACAGTACGTTGACGGCCAGCGCCGTGAGCAACACCCGGCGGATCCGGCCGGTCCGGGCGGCTTCGCTCATGGGCGGCGGTCGGCCATGCCACCCGCCAGCGGGGCGAGATAGGAGGCCAAACCGGCGGACAGCGGACCGGGACGGAAGCCGAGAATTTCGGCGGCGGGCCGGGGATCCCCAAACTGCCCCTCCTCCAGCATGGCCACTTGGTCTGTGGTGAGCGGGGGATTCGGTAGAATCCGCTCCGCCACGGCGGCAGCGATCCGGCAGAGCGGCAGAGGAACGGGGTGAAGAACCGGCTTGGAGGCCCGCAGCCAAAGCCAGGGAGCCATGCCCAAAAGCACGTCAGGGGGTTGCTCGACCCAAGTGGGTTGCCGCCCCATGGCCCGCGCAATTTCCAGGGAAAGATCTTTGAGGGACACGGTCGGCCCCGCGAGGTCGAAGGCTTGGCCCACAGCCCGATCCTGGCCGAGGGAGCGGGTGACGGCCTCGGCGACTTCACCCACCGAAGCGGGACAAAGAAGGACCGAGGCACCTCCGGGAATGCCGAGAAAACCGCCGGTCAGCCACGAGAGGGGCGGGCGCATCCAAGCCGCAAGAAAGTTGGTGAACTGATCCCCCGGGCCATAAACGAGAGAGGGTCGCAGGATGGTGTAGGCCAGACCGCTCTGCCGGAGGATCTCCTCCGCGGCCCATTTGGTGCGGTGGTATCGGGAGGAGGCGGTCGGGCGGGTGCCGAGAGCCGTAAGAAGAAGGAAGCGCGGCACGCGGGCGCGGTGGGCGGCGGCGACCGTTTCCGCCGTGGCGTGCCGATGGATCCGGTCAAAAGTGGCGTCTCCCTTCTCCCGGATGATGCCGACGCAGTGAATCACGGCTTGGGCTCCCTCCATCGCCTCGCGGAGGGAAATGGCGCGGGTGACGTCGGCCGGGAAGAAGGAGACGCCCGCGGGCAGGGGGTCGGCGGGGGCATGCCGGGCGACGGCGCGAACGGGCACGCCTTGGGCGGCCAGTTGGCGGCAGATTTCGCGACCGACAAAACCCGTGCCACCTGTTACCACGATCATATGGCCGGTCCTTGGGAAGAAATCGTCATGGGCACACGGAGCCATACCGAATTTGTGCCGATGACACAACTACTGGAGAAGGCCGCCGCCCGGCGGGGCTGGCAGGACGGGCTCCTGCACGTCTTCGTCCCGCACACCACGGCGGCGGTCACGATCCAGGAAGGGGCAGATCCGGACGTGCGGCGGGATCTGGCGGCGGCGCTGGAGCGGGCGGTTCCGTGGGAGAGCCGGGAGTATCGGCATGCAGAGGGCAACTCGGCCGCGCACCTCAAGGCCGCGATGCTGGGAAACCACCTCGCGTGGCCGATGGAGAAAGGAAAGCTCAAGTTTGGAACCTGGCAGACGGTGTATTTTGCGGAGTTTGACGGCCCGCGGTCGCGGAAAGTCTGGATCGGATTCCAGCCGGTGGCCGGTTAACGCAGGATTTCGTGGAGGGCTTTGCCCGGGAAAAGCTTTCCGGGACACTCCGTGGGGCGGGTGTTGATTTCGCGGTGGAGGCGGAACTTGAGGCGGTTTTCCGGCACCAGCTTCCGCAGGTACTGGACCAGCTCGATAAGAGAGGCCGTTTGGCGCGGGCCGAGGCGGTTGCGGCTGAAGTCGCCCACCAGGCAGATTCCAATGGAAATCTCGTTCAGGGTCTCGCTGGCGAGATGCCCGCCTTGCAGCTGTTGCAGCCAACGGCGCCCCACCTCGATCTGGCCGTCGCCGGAATCTGTGCCGTTGCCGATGACAAAGTGGTAGGCCATGCCGTTTTCCATGCCGCGTTCCTCCGAATGGTAGTAGTCAAAGATTTTGGCGTTGCCGCCGCTGGTGCCGCTGTGGTGCACGACGATGTATTCCCAGTCGCGCAACCGGTCCCTGGGCGAATCAATCTGGCGGCGGACGGGAGCGATAAAGCGGTCGTCCGGCTCAATCGATTGGCGGGGAGTCGCAGGTTTTGGCGGGACCGGCGGTGGAGATGACGCAGGGGTCGCGGAGACAGCGGCGGGGGTGGAGCCTGTGCGGATGCGGAGCAGATCTCCTGGGCGGATGGTGTTCCCGTCGATCCGGTTCCATTTCCGCAAATCCTGCAAAGAGATTCCTTCTTGCCGGGCGATTTTGGAAAGCGTGTCTCCTTTTTGGACGCGGACCCACTCCCGCGGCTTGGCGGTCGAGGGGGCAGCAGGTTTGGCGCTGACGGCGGGTTCCGCCGGGGAGGCGGGAGAGGGCGGAGGCTTGGCGCTGGGCAGCCGGATTTTGTCTCCCGCATGAATCCGGGAGGGGTTGAGGTCCGGGTTGTTTTTGAGAATGGCGTCCGTGGTGGTGCCGTATTGTTTGGCGATGGCATACACGGTTTCCCCTTTTTGGACCGTGTGGGTGGCCGGGGTTGGGGTGCCGAGGGAGGGCAGACCCAGAAAAACCAGAAATCCAAAACACCAGGCTCGCACAGGAAAACTCAGCTGCGGGGGGCGCGCAGGGTCCGGACCAAATCCCTTTCCTGGGGTTTCAGCCGATCCCAATTAATCGAAGCGGCCAGCCGGCGGGCCTCTTCTTCCCGACCGTTGGCCGCCAGCACCGCGGCCCGGACCGCTTGCCAACCGGGAAGAGCGGCCGACCAGTCGATCTTCGTCTGGTCATACGCGGCGAGCGCCTTGGCGGAGTCGTTTTTCCGCAGATAGGCGAGCGCCAGAGTGGTGCGGTAGGCGGTGCGGTCGGGCAGCGCCGCGACAAGCTCCCGGGAAATCTGGAGAGAGTCATCCACCTTCTCGTCAAAGAGAAGGTTCAGGTAGGCGAGATCGTTTTTGGGTGCAGGATCCTCCGGAAGTTGGCGGGAGAGTTCGCCGAGGACGTCGCGCAGCTGGCGCATATCGGCGCGTTTTTCGGCCACGCGGATCAGGCCGAGATATCCGGGCACGGCTACCGCCGGAAACTTTACCATGGAACGGTAGGCTTCCGCGGCCATGGGAAGGTTGCCGGACTTTTCCGCAAAGTTGGCCAAAAACTCGAGCTTCTGTGGGTTTCCCGCCGCCTTGCTCATGGCCTGCTTCCAGCGCACGTCCGCCATGGAAATTTCACGCATTTCCTGCGCCACGCGGGCCTGGAACACCTCGATGAAAAAAGGATCCAGGGTGTTCTTTTCGGAGGAGGCGAGCACCAGCTCTTCCCGGATCACGGGCCAGCGTCCCAACCGGGCGAGGGCGTCCAAGCGCAAAAGAAAACCCCGGCCTTGGCGCGTGACCGGAAGATCCAAAACCCCTTGGGCATCGCCATGGCGCAACAAAAACTCCGCCAGCGCCGTCCGTTGCTCCTCGGTGCCTCCCGACCAGAGTTTGCGCGCCTCCTCGAGCACCGCCCCCCGCCAGTCCGGGCGGAGTTCCAAAGTCAGGGTCTTGGCCAGAAAGAAGTCGGCGGCGGGATTCAGGGGGTTCGCCTCCAAAAGGCGGATTATTTCCCGGGTCTCTTTTTCCGTCCGGTCCGGGGCCATGGCGAGAATCCGAAGGGCATCCCGCGCTTCCGGTGCCTTGCTGCCACCGATTCGCAGAAGGGTGGCCCGGGCTTGGGCGCGCTCCGCCGGGTCCGGGGATTCCAGTCGCCCCCGGGCCTGGATCAGTTCCGCCGTTGTTTTTTCTCCCAGAACGCTACTGGCGGCGGCGAGATCCTCCGCCGCCCGGGCCTCCTCGGGTTGGCCGCGCATCCGTAGAAGGTCCGCAATCAGCGAGGCCACGACCGGATCGGCCCGGCCACCGATTCCCATCTTCCGCACAAAATCGTCCGCCAGATCCAGACGCCCCGCCCGAATCAGGACGCGGAGGTAAGCGGCCCGATCCTGTCCGGTGGCGGCGGCGTTATCAGCCACGGAGCGTCGATAGGCCAAGGCTTCCCGCGCACCCGAGCCCTCGTACATCTCGGCCAGCATGCGGAGGGCCCGCAGGTTGTTCGGATCCAAACCATGGGCGGAGCGGGCCGCCTGGTAAGCCTCCACCAGGGCTCCCCGCTCGACGGATTTTTCCGCGCCGTTCATCAGCTGATCGGCTCTCCAGGATTTCAGGGCGCGGTAGGTGGGCAGGGCGCCCAAACCGAGAAACATCAGAATGACCAGAAGCCCAAGGCCCAAGGCCAGCCGTCCCTTCAGACGGGCGCGCCGGGCCTCGTGTTCGCGCATGCTCACGGACTCATCGTAGCCTCCTCGGCTTGTGATCCCAAGCCCTGTGGGGGCTTGGCGGGGAAAAGTCCCGTCGCTAGAACAATCATTTCCGGCAGTGTAGCTCAGCCTGGTAGAGCAAGGGACTCATAAGCCTTGGGTCGGGGGTTCAAATCCCTCCACTGCCATGGGCTCCTCCTAAGTGCGACTTTCCGCAGGCTCGTAACGGGCGGATTGAACCACTAGAAGAGGAGAATGTTCGCAAGCCTCTTGCTGGTGCTGTTTGTCGCTGGAATGGCGGGAGGGCTTTCCGCCCTGATCCTGAAGCGGCGGGGAGCCAAAACGTCTTGGCTCTGTTTGGGAGGAACTTTCGCGGGGGGAGCTTTTCTCGCCTCGGCCTTTTTCGAACTCATCCCGGAGGCGGTTTGCGATTTGGGTTGGGTGACCACCCCCCTGGTCGCCGGAGGGCTGGTCTTGGCCTTGGCCTGGCTGGATCGTCGGGCTCATCACGCCCACGCTGAGATTCATGGACATCATCCCCACGGCGGCTCGGCCTCCTCCGCCTATGTGCTGGGCGGAATGCTTGGCCTGCACTCGCTGTTGGAAGGCCTGGCCTTGGGGTCGATCCAGTCCGGCGGGGTTCAGCAGGCCCTCGCGGTGGCCATTTTGATGCACAAGGCGACCGACACCTTCGCCCTCGCGGTGACCATGGGTCGCAACGGTAAATCTACCGGCCTGATCGTGGGGGCCACCCTGCTCCTCAGCTTGGCGACCCCGGGCGGGGCGTGGTTGGCCTCGTGCGCGGATCTTTCCGGCGCTCATCGGCTCCACGGCATCCTCTCCGCCGCCACGGCGGGAACCTTTCTCTATCTTGCCTACTCCGATCTGCTCGTGCCGGAGTTGAAAGAGAAGGAGGGGAGGCTCTGGAAAATTGTGGCGGCCGTGGCGGGGTTTGGGCTGATCGCCTTGGTGGCGCAGCACCACACTCATTGACCCCATCGCGGTAGCGCCGAGGTTTCGTTTCTGGGAACGGAAAGTTCCCTGATTAAGGCGTGGGGCGGGTGAAGAGTTTCCGGATGACCTCTTCGACGGGGACGGATTCGATCCGGATATCCTCCAGGCCGGGCAGTTCGAGGGCGCGGCGGCTGACTTCGGTCACGCGCCCCGGAGCCACCCGGAGACGGACCGCGGCCTCGTCTCTCCCGGCGATCTCCCCCCACTCCGCACCCCGCAGTTCCGGAGCACGCCCGGAAAAGCGCAGCTCAATCTGTTTGTGGTGGGCAAACTCGCGGCCCACCTCGGCGAGGGAGCCGTCGTGGATGATCCGACCATGGTCGATGATCACCACCCGCCGGCAGAGGGCCTCGATGTCCTGCAGGTAGTGGCTCGTCAGGATGGTGGTGATTTTTTTCTCCGCGACCACGCGCCGGAGAAAATCCCGGATCCGATGTTGGGAGACGATGTCGAGCCCCAGCGTCGGTTCGTCGAGAAACAGGACCTTCGGCTGGTGCAGCAGGGCGGCGATCAGCTCCATTTTGGTCCGCTCCCCCAGGGAAAGCTCCCGGACCGGCTTGCCCATCAGTTCGGTGACCTCGAGCAGGGAGGCGAGTTCATGAATGGTCCGCCAGGCGGTGGCCTGGTCGATGCCGTAGATGGCGCGATTGAGCTCGAAACTTTCGCGCGCCGGCAGATCCCACGTCAGCTGGTTTTTCTGGCCGAGCAGCAGGGAGATCTGGCGGCGGAACTCCGTTTCCCGCTCCCAGGGAACGAAGCCCAGCACCCGCGCCGAGCCGGCACTGGGGTGCAGCAGGCCGGAAAGCATTTTGAGCGTCGTCGTCTTGCCGGCCCCGTTGGGCCCAAGAAAACCGACCAACTCTCCGGCCCCGATCTCGAGATCCACACCGTCCACGGCCACGACCTCGCGGGAGCGGCGGGAAAAAAGCGCGCGCATCGCCCCCGCGAGTCCGGGTTCCTTTTCAAAAACGCGGTAGACCTTGCGCAGACCGCGCGTGGCAATGACGGGTTCCATGCCTAGGTCAGGATCGCGGCCACTTCATCGGCGCGGAGGCGGCCCCGGGCGGTGAGGAGAAAGCGCCCGTCCTCGCGGCGGGCCCAGCCTTTTCGCACCAAGGCCTCCAACCACTCTTCGCGGCCGGGGAGACCCTGCTCCGCCAACCCTGCCCGGGTGCGCAGACCGAGCAGGATCCGCTCGGTGCGGATCTGGGAAGGATTCCTCTCCTCTTCTTCCTGACGGCGCGGGCCGGAACCCAGCAGCCAGCTTTGCGCATAGGAGCCGGTGTCGCGCAAGTTGCGCCAGCGTCGCCCGGCCACGGTGGAAACGGCGCCCGGCCCGAGGCCGAGGTAGTCCTCGCCGGACCAGACCGACTGATGGTGACGACATTCGTGGCCGGGTCGGGAGAAGTTGGAAACTTCGTAGCTTGCGTAGCCCCGGGCCTCGAGGAAGCGGCAGGTGAGCAGAAAAAGCACGGCTTCGCGGTCCTCGTCGGGACTCCACTCCCCGCGAGCGATTCGCTGGGCCAGTTCGGTGCCCTCCTCCGGCGTGATGGCGTAGGCGGAAATACTGTCCGGCTGCAGGGCGCAGGCCTCGGCCATCGTCTCCTGCCACTCCGCCGGGCCTTGGTCGGGCAGCCCGTAAATCAGATCGAGGTTCAGGCTGCGAATGCCGGCGGCGCGGGCGCTTTGCACCGCGTGGCGGATGTCGGTCCGGTCATGCTTGCGGCCCAGCCAGGCCAGGTCCTGGGGACGAAAGGCCTGTGCGCCGAGGCTGAGCCGGGTGATGCCGGCCTCGGCCAGTTGGCGCGCTTTGGTTTCGCCAAAGCCATCCGGGTTGGCCTCCACGCTCCACTCCTCGGCCTCGCCCCAGGGAGCCACGGCCAGAAGTTGTTCCATCAGCGCGGGAGAGAGGGCGGTGGGCGTGCCCCCCCCGAAAAACACGTGCCGAGGCCGGAGGTCAAACTCCTCGCAGGCGGCGGACCACTCGGCGCGGAGACCGGCCAGGAAATCCCGCATCCGGTTGCCGGCGAGCCTCTCCTTCGGAAAGTCGCAGTAGGGGCAGAGGTGCGTGCAGAACGGGACGTGCACATAGAGATTTTCGACAACGGGTTTCACGGTTCAGGAAAAGAGGTCGGGCTGTTTCGGCTTCTGGGCGGCCAGCCGGGCCTCCGCCTCGCGGGCAAAGCGCTTGAATTCGAGGCGGCGGAAAAGGTCGACCTGCTTTTGCGGGTCAGGCGCGATCTGGAGTTCGCCGAGGGGAACGGGCAGGGCTAGTCCGGTGCGGAGCTCGACCATCTTGCGGTTTCGCCGGACGATCTCGGTGGAGTCCCGGAGAATGGAGCGGAACCGTTCCGGTTTGATTTTTTCGGTGGCGGCCAGGACGCCTTCCGCCGTGCCGAATTCGGTGATCCACTTGGCCGCGGTCTTGGGCCCCACCCCGGCGATGCCCGGAAAGTTATCCGAGGCGTCGCCGGTGAGGGCGAGGAGCTCCGGCACTTTGTCGGGGGGCACGCCCCATTTCGCTTCCACTTCCTTGGGGCCGAGTAGTTCGAAACCCTCGGACTTGGGCTGGTAGATTTTTGCGCCGCTGGCGGCGAGCACCATCAGATCCTTGTCATTGGTTGCGACGATGCACGGGTTTCCGTGGCTGGCCCGGCAGTAGGAGGCGATGACGTCATCCGCTTCCTCGCCTTCGATGGAAATGGTTTTCCAGCCGAGGGCCTGGGCGACCTCGTACAGGATGGGGATCTGTTTCTCGAGGGCTTCGGGAGTCTCCTTGCGGTTGGCCTTGTACTCCGGATGCGTTTCGAGCCGCTCTTGCGGCACGCCTCCGTCAAAGATCACGGCCCCGCGACCGGGCTTGAGATCCTCGGCCATGCGAAGCAGGGCCGAGGTGAAGCCAAAAGCGGCGTTGGTCGGTTCGCCTTTGGAGTTGGTCAGCTGGGCGATGGCGTAGAAAGAGCGGTAGGCGTAGTAGTGCCCGTCCACCAGAACAAGGCTCATGGTTTGACCGGCTGGGCTTTGGGGGCTGGCGCCGAGGCCGGCGTCAGGCGCCACTCCATCCGCGGACCTTTCGCCACCTCGGCCACGATGCGCACCCGGGAAAATTGCTCCTTCAGCGAACGCTCGGCCGCGTTGGCCAGGCGCTTGGCGCGGTCTTGGGCCGTATCGAGGGCATCGGGACCAGGTTCGGCCCTGGCTCTGAGTTCCATGACCATTTCCGGATCCGCCTCGGCCAAGGTGCGGGCCAG
>CAZWQT010000006.1:40498-51591 GCA_964635945.1 uncultured Akkermansia sp.
GTGGAGGCGGTCAGGGTCTGAAGACGGTGCATGGCCTGGCGGAGATCTTCCCGGGATTCGGCCAAGTCAGTGGCCCACTGACGCTCGCGGGTGATCCAGCCGGCCGCCAAGAGGGCGGCGAGCCCGACGGCCGCCAGGGCGATCCAGCGATCGCGGGTGGGTCCGGTGGAAGGTTTGGAAGGGGAATCCACCATGAAAGGGTAAGGTTCAGGCTTGTTCATCTCAAGCTGTCCGCAACCTTGCCTCCTGGTTTTTGCCGTTCATGATTCAGATTCGAATGCGCCGTCTTTTCTTTGCCTGTTTGGTTCTGGGGGGTTTTTTGGCCGGGTTCCGTGCGGGCGGGGAGGAGGCCCTGCTTTTTTCCCCTGTTTCCGAGGCACCGGAGTGGCGGTTGCTCGATGGCGGACAGGGGAAGCTTACCCGGGAGGAGTTTGAGGCGCGTCTTTCGCGGACGTTTGATCCCAGCGGGGCGTTGCGCCCTTATCTGCTTTGGGACGAGGGCGGCGTCACCCTGTTTCGGGACCAAGCCCGGACCCAGCCGCTCTACCGGCTGACGTTTGCGGCGAAGGGGGCAACCCCGATGGCAGCCGGGGCCTCTCTCGGAGCGGGAGATCCGGCCCGGCCCCTGGCGGGGAAAGTGGTCTGTCTGGATCCCGGACACATTGGGGGGGACTGGGCGGATATTGAGGAGCGGACGTTCCGGATTGGCCGGGATCAGCCGGTGGTGGAGGGAGAACTGAATCTCAGGGTGTGTCGCCTCTTGGAGCGGCGCCTCCAAGAGGCCGGTGCCCGGGTGGTTTGGACGCATGATGGTTTCGAGCCGACCACGCCCTTGCGGCCGGCCGACCTCTATCCCGAGGCCATCTCCTATCTTTTGCAGGGTTCCCGGGGTGCGCGCCTGCCCCGCTATTCCGCCAACCGCCTGATTCGTTGGAATGCGGAGCTGCTCTTTTATCGCTCGGCGGAAATCCAGGCCCGGGCGCGACGGCTCAACGAGGAGTTGCAGCCGGATCTCACCCTCTGCATCCATTTCAACGCGGCTCCGTGGCCCGGGGGCAGGGTGCGGCTGACTTCCGCCAACCGGTTGGTGCTTTTTGCCCACGGCTCCTACACCGCCGATGAGCTGGCCTATGATGACCAAAAATTTCATCTCATGCGCAAGCTGCTGGAGGGATCGACGCCTACGGAGCTGGGGGTTGGGGCGGCGATTGGGGAGCGGTTCCGCGAGGGCTGGGGTTTCCGGCCGGAAAGTTACGCCGGCTCGGGCTACTCCCATGCCACCGGGGCGAGTTCTTATGTCTGGTACCGCAACCTGATCGCCAACCGGATGTTCGACGGGCCGGTGGTTTTTGTGGAGGGCCCCTACATGAATGACCGGGAAATGTACCGGTGGATTCAGGCGGGGGAGTACGAGGGGGCCAAGCCGGTCGCCGGCAAAAATCGCGGGAACGTCTTCCGGGAATATGCGGATTTGGTGGCGGATGGGGTGATCGGCTATTTCCGGCGTCAGGCCGAATTCCCGACGGCATTCACAAATTATTCTCCCTAGGTCCCGGCCCTCCCTTGCCACCGGGGGGAGCGCTGTCAGAAATAGAGTATGAAAAGATTCCTTCTTCTAAGTCTCTTCCTCGGTGTCCCCGCCTTGTCTTGGGCAGACCTGCGTCTTCCTCCCAAGCCCACCATGATGGAGAAGCTGGGGCGGGGAGTCGCCAATGTGACGCTGGCCGTCTCCGAGCTTTTGGACTCGAACTACGAAACATTGCAGGAAAAGGGGCCGACGTACGCCTACACGGTGGGGATTGCCCAAGGGGTCTCGCGCGTGATTATGGATACCGGCGTGGGCGCGATTGAGATCGGCACCTTCTTTATCCCCACCAAGTCGATGAAGATGCCGGCGCACGATACCGGCCAGGTGGAGCCCGTTCCGCCGGCTGACCTGAAGGACAACTGGTACTGAAACGCCCGGCCCCGGCCGGCTCCGGGCCGATCGAACTCACCATCACCGAGGTCGCCTACGGGGGCGACGGCGTGGCCCGCCACGAGGGGCAGGTGGTGTTCGTGCCTTTCACCGCCCCGGGTGAGCAGGTGCGGGCGGTTCTGACGGAAACCCATAAGACCTTTGCGCGGGCCAAACTCCTGGAGGTCCTGACGCCTTCGCCGGACCGGGTCACCCCGCCTTGCCCGCTGTTTGCAACCTGCGGAGGTTGCGCCACCCAGCACCTGAACTATCCGGCGGAGACGCGGGTGAAGACGGCGCAAATTGAAGCGGCCCTGCGAAGGATTGGAAAAATCGCCGAGCCGGTCCTCCGGCCCATTCTGACCGGGCCGGACTACGGGTACCGGAACCGGATCACCGTGCACAATCACGACGGCAAGGTGGGTTTTTTGGCGACCGACGGACGCACCCTTGTGGACGTGCCGAAATGTCTGTTGGCGGCCGGGGATGTGAACGAAAAATTGACCCATCTCCGCTCGCGGGCCCGACCCCGGCCGCATTACTCGGTACGGGCGGACGAGGTGAGAGGGGAGGCGTTTTACCAGTCGAACCGGCCGCTGGCCGAGCCGTTGAAGAAGCTGGTGGTGGGGGCGGTACCCGCCGAAGGGAAAACGATTTTGGAAGGATATGCCGGCACCGGATTTTTTTCCGGGGCCCTGGTGGCGGCGGGAAAAAAGGTGGTCGCCGTGGAATCCCATCCGGCGGCGGTGGAGGTGTTCCGGAAGGAGGTGCCGGGAGCGGACCTTCTGGAGGGAAGGTTTGAAGATGAGATGGAAAATGCCTTGGGCCGTTTGGGGAGCGGTCCGGCGGTTTGTCTGATCAATCCTCCCCGGGGCGGGCTGAGTCCCGATGCCCGGAAACTGTTGGCGCAGGCGCGTCCCTGGCTGGGAATCCTTTATCTCTCGTGCGATCCGCCGGCCTTGGCCCGCGACCTCGCGGCCTTGGGGGAGTTCTGGAAACCAGAATGGTTTCAGCCGGTGGATCTTTTTCCCCGTACGGCCCACGTGGAGTGTCTGGCTTGGATTTCTTCCCGTTTGTCCCCAGACGGTTCACGGGCCGCTCCCCGGAATCGTTGACCCCGGATTTTGGGCCCAACACCCTTAGAGCGATGAAACGAGGTTTGTGTCTGATGCTTCTCTTCGGAACAGTCTCCTGGGGCCGGGCCATGCCGCCCTCGGACTACTTTGAGCCGGACATGACCATGTACTCGTTTGCCGATCTTTTCTTTATCCGGCCGATGAGCCTGGGAATGCTTCCGATTACCGGAACCACCTTTGCGGCCAGCCTCCCGTTCACGGCGGGAGCCGGCCAGGAATCCGCCGCCCGTTCCTTCGATATTCTCGTGGGGGATCCGGCCGAGTACCTTGCCGCCCGGCCTTTGGGATCCTTTTTCGATTGGGAAAACCGGGACAAAACCAAGCCGGTGGTGATCAAATTTCCGGAAGGGTACACGGTGGCGGAGCTTTCTCCCCAACAGGAGCGGCGTTACCGCGCGGCCTTGCGGGAGCACCAGCAACGGATTCTGGCGATCGAAGGGGAAACTGAACTTCCGGAAAAGGACCGCCAATCCTTGGCGGCTGCCGAGCAGCGCCGCTGGGAGAATGTGTTGAGGTTGTTGCTGTCCCTGTAAGAAATTTTGGTGGGTCGTGCTCCCGGCTCCGGCCCAATCTCCGTTCGCATTTTCAGGATCATCAGGGAGGCGGGCTCGGACAGCCTGCCCGTCCGGCGGCTTGGGAAGGAAGCCTTGTCCGGACTTATCGGTTCTCGAGCCGATCCATGCGCGCGCGAAGTTCTGCGATTTCGGCACGAAGCCCGCGCAGGGTTTCCGTCAATGCTTCCGCCAGGTGGCGATCCCCATGGGTGGGAGTGGCCCGGGGTGCCGGGCTGCTGGCTCCGGAGGACTGGAGCCAGCCTTGGGCGGCCTGCTCCAAGATCTGCGGGGCAAGGGTGGAAGTGGAGTAAGCGGAGGTTTTCGGGGCCGGCCGCCCGGTGGCTTTCTTTTTTGCTTTCGCCATCGGGATTAGCCACCAACCAGGCGTCGGGCTTCTTCCGCCAGGGCGGTGGTGAGGTAGCGTTCGCCGGTGCTGCAGCCGATCGTCACGATCAGTTTGCCTTTGTTTTCCGGACGTTTGGCCACCTCCATGGCGGCATGAACATTGGCCCCGGTGGAAATCCCCACGAGGATGCCTTCCTCCTTGCAGATCCGGCGGGCCATGGCGAAGGCGTCGTCGTTGGAGACGGTGACCACCTCGTCGACGATATCGAGATGGAGGTTGTCGGGCACGAAACCGGCTCCGGTGCCCTGGATTTTGTGGGGGCCGGGTTTTACCGGCTGTCCGGACCGGGTCTGGGAAATGACGGGGGAGTCCTTGGGTTCAACGGCCACGGCGCGGAACGACTTTTTGCGGGATTTGATCACCTCCGCGACTCCGGTGATTGTGCCGCCGGTGCCGACCGCGGAAACCAGCATGTCCACCTTGCCGTCCGTATCGCTCCAGATTTCCTCAGCCGTGGTTTGACGGTGAATCGCAGGGTTGGCCGGATTTTTAAACTGCTGTGGAATCCAGGAGTCGGGAATTTCCTTGGCCAGGGCCTCGGCGCGGGCGATGGCCCCCTTCATTCCCTCCGTGGCGGGGGTGAGCTCCAGTTTGGCCCCGAGCAGCGCGAGCAGAGTGCGCCGCTCGAGGCTCATGCTCTCCGGCATGGTGAGAATCAAGCGGTAACCCTTGGCGGCGGCCACGAAGGCCAGGGCGATGCCGGTGTTCCCCGAGGTGGGTTCAATGATGGTGGTTTTTGGGGTGAGTTTGCCCTCCTTTTCTCCGGCGGCGATCATCGCCGCCCCGATCCGGTCCTTGACACTGCCAAGCGGGTTAAAAAATTCGCACTTGAGGGCGAGGGTGGCGGGCAGGCCGGCCGTGACCCGCTGGAGTTTCACCAAAGGAGTTTTTCCGACCGTGCCGAGAATCGATTCGTAAATGGGCATATTGGGGAATGTTGGGCCAAAAAGCAGGAAGGCTCAAGCCTGCTAAGGGTGTTAGCTTTTTAGTCGTTAGTCATGGAGGGAACTTCGAAAGATCAAGGCTCTCCCATGACTAACAACTAAAGGGCGAATCCCCTACCGAGCCATCAAGCGGCGATAGAGGTCGGCCACTTTGCGTGCTTGGACCGGCAGGGAGGCATCCGCTTCCACGCGGGCATGGGCGGCGGCCCGTTCCGGCTCGTGGGGAGCGGGGTGTTCCGCCTGCCCAATCATGGTGGCGGCCAACTCCATCGGGTCATTGGCGGGGACCAGATGACCCAGTCCACCGATGCCCCACGCCTCCGGAATCCCGTCGAGGCGGGAGGCAATCACGGGGCGACCGCAGGCATGCGCCTCCAGGACGACCGAGGGAAAGGCCTCCGTGGCGATTTGCGGATGCACCAAAATGTCGAGGGCATGGTGAAGGGCGACTGGGTCGGCCTGGTGTCCAATGAGCAGGGCGCGTCCCTCCAGACCGTGGTGCCGGATGTCCTCTCGCAAAACATCAGCCATGGTGCCGGTCCCGGCGAGGAGAAATTTGGATTTTGGCAGCCGCCGAACCACGTCCCGGGCAGCCCGAAGAAAAACCCGCTGTCCCTTGCCGACCGGCAGGTCAAAACCTCCGACCACGCCGAAAACAGTTTCGCCGGGTGTCAGGTTTAAGGTGCGGCGGGCGGCTTCAGCCAGGGCCCGGTCCCGGGGGCGGAAAGATTGGGTGTCGATCCCGGTATGGATGACGTGAAGTTTTCGCGGGTCGATCCGGCTGGCAGGACGGTGGTGGCGTTCGGCCACCGGCGACGCCGGATCCCGGTGGCCCTGGGTCAACACCTCGGCGACAAATCGGGAAACGGCGATGATGGCATCGGCTTGGGCGAACAGATGGTTTCGGCTGAGGGGGGAGCGGGGGCTTTTGGCGAGATGGCGGGAAAAGACGACGAGGGGACTGGGCTGGACCAGGCGCGCCGCCAGCAGGGCGGTCCAGTAGTCGTCCCCGTGGTGGGCGTGAACAATTCGCGCGCGGGACCGTCGCAGGACTCCGGCCAGCGCCAGGATTTGGAGGGGGCGAAATTTGGGAAGGGACTGGAGCGAGGGAGCTTGCGGGGAAAGATTCGCCGACTCCGGGCCGGCCATTTGCACCTCCCAGCCTTGGGCGCTCAGGCCGTGGGCGAGAGCCAGACACTGTGTATCCGTGCCGCCCCCCCGAAGCCGGGAGTTAAGCATGACCACACGGGCGGTGAGGGACGAAGAGGACATGGTCGATCGATGAAATCGAAGAGTAGGGTTTTTTGCTTACGTTTACGATTACGTTTACGGAGAGTGGGCCATGAAAAATTCTGGAGGGACGCGGGCCCCTGCGCTTCTCCAGGCCCGCCGATTAAAACCGGACGTTGATGCCGAACTGGACAGAATTGGAGAGGACGACTCCCGGCTGGAAAGAGGAGTAGTCCGGATTGACCAAGCCCAGCAGCTTGTACATCACGTCGAAGTCCACCATGTCGGAGACCTGCCAAAGGAAACCCGAGCCCACGGAAAAAGCCGGAGAGAACTGCTGCGCCATTTGGTCGGAGGTTTGCACGCTGCCGACCTGGTTGATCTGCAACTGGCTGTAGGCAAACCCAAACCCGGTGGAGAGGAACGGCTTCCATCTTCCCTGCCCGGGCCAGCGGAAGACGGCGGAGGCGAGGGCGGGAACCTGGAGATAGCGGCCGGTCAGGGTCACTCCTTCACTGCCCACGGCCACGGGCGTGGTGCTTCCGTCCATCGTGACGGATCCGGAGCCGTTGAGATGGTCCAGGCCGTTGTAAGTGATGCCGGCGGAAAACTCCGCTCCCAGCCAATCGTTGAAATTGTAGCCCGGGGCCACATCAAACCGGAGCCCGGGATTGATGGAAATGGAGGGATTCGACAAGGTGCCCGTGACGCCGGGAAGAATGGAGCCAGAGAGGCTTTGAGAGCTGCTGAGATTGTTCACGAAGGCGAAGCCCAGATCGGTGCGCACATAGGGCCCCAGGCAATCGGAAGGCGCGGGCACGACAAATTCCTTGTCGGAGAACTTATAGGTCATCGACCAGTTGGCACCGGCAGTCAGGTTGGTGAAGTCGCCGGTCTCGGCAATCTGGCTGGTGCTGTCGCTTTTGGAGTAGTTGAAGTTGAGTCCGGTGGAGAGTTCCGGCGAGAGCTGGAAATTCAGCCCCAGGCCCAGGGTGTATTGCTGGTCCAGCCGGCGGTAGAACCCGTTGGCGGTTCCGGTGAACTGGCCTTGATCATTAAAATCCGCCGTGGCGGGGGCGGAGGAGGCATCCGTGTAGTAGGCCAGACGGTAGGAGGCGAAAGGCGTTAAGGTGATTTTTTCCGAGAGGCTGACGAAATAGGTTCCGGTCAGGTTGTTGTCGGTCCGGGTAAAGTAGGTGGGATCCGCAAACACGTAAGAGGCGCGCCAATTCACGGCCACGGCATGTTTTTCCGTGAACGAGTGGAACCAGTTGGCGGTGTAGGCGAAAGCATACTCGTTCAGGAAATTGGTCTCGCCAGGATCGGTCAGACTTTGGCCGCGCTCCTCCGGGCTGTTGAGGTAAAAATAACCGTTGTAGTCAAAGGAGAGTCCCACGCTGAGCTCGTCGGTGACTTGTTTGGTTCCACGGAGAAAAAGGTTCGCGAGGAAAAAGTCCTGAACGAGGCCGATATCGTAAAGCCCGCCGGTGTTGTTGGTCTGGCTGGGCTCCTCCTGGTTGAAGTAGTTGAAAAAGGAGCCCCGAAAACCCACTTCCGGGGAAAATTTGTCGTATCCCGGCATGGTGGTGAAGGTCGGAGCCCAAGCCGCCTCCAGCGAGGAAACCGTTTGCCAGGCGGCGACCACATTCTGGGAGTTCTTGGCGTAGTTGGCATTGGAGAGCCAGTTGTAGGTCTGATCCATGCGCAGTCGTGCAAAGGGAAGCTCGGGGACTTCCCGCATGAGTTGAAGGGAGCCGAGATCTTCCGAAACGGTGGTGGCTTCCACCGGGGCTTGGTCCTCGGGTTTGGTCTGGGTGGCCACTTGTCGCTGTCGTTCCCGCTCCTGTTGGGCCGCCGCATCGGTGACCGCCTGCTGGCCCACCGCGCCTGGCAGTGGATTCTGGGCAAAGGATTGCCAAGGTCCAAAGGCCAGGATCCCAAGGCAAATAGGCAAAACCCATCTGCCGGGATTGAGTTTATAACTCTTTTCCACCGACTCGATTCAATAGAGAGTCGGGCCGCCAATACAACTAATAGGTTATCCTAATGACTTTAAACAATATTTAGTATTTAAGTAAAAACTATCGGTACTGCTTGCCTGTCTTGAGGATCCGCTGATGGACGGAATCGGCGAGGGTCTTGGGTCCGAGCACCTTGGCGTGTTCCCCCCAGCTTAAAATCCAGCGCTCGATTTCCTCCAAAGCTCCCAAGGTCATCTCCAGTTCAATTTCGCCGCTGCGTAATTCCCTGATTTTTTGGCTGGGGTGCCAGTCCCGTTCCCGCACCAACCGCGCGGCAAAGGCGTCAAAACGGATACGCACCGTGTGCCGACCGGTGCCGCCGAAAACGCCAAAGCCCGATTTCAGCTCCTTGGCCGCGGAGAAATTGCGGGGCCGGTCGAAGGTTCGCCCACTGGGCTTGGGGACACGAATGCGGGCCAAGGCAAAGGTGCGGAGCTGGCCCCGTTGGGGATCGTGGGCCAGCAGATACCAGGCGTTGTCCACATTGGCCAGGTGGTAGGGGTGGACAGTCCGTGTCTCAGGGGTCGAGGCCCGCAGGGATCGGTAGGAAAAGGAGACCTCCTGTCGCTGGACAATGGCTTTGGCCAGAAGGCGGAAGGTTTCCACATCGGCGGCGGAAGCGCCGGTGACCCGGAAGGAGTAGTCCGCCCCCCATTCTCCCAGATTAAAGCTGACCTCCTCCTTGAGCGCACCGGTCAGTTTTTGAAAGGCGCTGGCGAGAGTTTTTTCAAACGGGGTGCCCCGGTACTGGGCCAGCACCTTTTGGGCGACAAAGAGGGCTAGGATCTCGCCCTCGCTGACTTGGAGCAGGGGGAATGCCTCGACCGTTTCCGTGTAGCGAAAGGTGTAGCGGGTGGCGTCATAGGCGATGGGCAGGTTCAGGCGGTCCCGCATGAAGTCCAGATCGCGCTGGATGGTTTTGTAGGAAACCTCGAAATCCCGGCCGAGCTGCTGACAGTTCACCGGCTTTTCCTGCATCAGGAGGTCATGCAGCCGTTGCATCCGCTCGAGGGGGGGACGGCTATGGCCGCCCGGTAGGGGTAAAACTTTTTTCTTCATAGGACGCTTAATGTCCTACCCCTTCCTTCAGGATGCAAGAAAAAAGGAGGAAGCATGGAAACCATCGTACATTGTCGGAGTTGCGGAGAGGACACGAACCGGCCGGACTGGGAGGCCGCCCGGCGGTGCTGTGCGCACTGTGGCGAGCCGGCCGGAGCCATGGCACGGGGTCTGGACGCCCTGGCCGCCTTGCGGGAGCGGATGGAACTGGAGCTGGCCTGGCGGCCGGTGACCGGCCATGCGTAGCCCGCTGGCCCTGATGGCGGCCCTGGCCGCGGCTGGTTGCACCGGCCTGAGTCTGGGGGTGTCGTGGTATCTGCCGGAGCTGGCGATCCTTTCCGCTGCGGCGGCCGGTTTCTGGTGGCAGGTGGCATCCGCCGCTGGACGTTGAGAGGGCATTCGAGAAATGGGAAATTGGTTGTAATTTAAGTTAAGGTAAGTCCGCTGCCCCCAATGTTTTTCGTGGCAAAGGGAATAAGGCAGTTTCGGGAATAACGCCTAGTGCCTTGACCACAACATATTGTGGTCCCAATGATTGATATATACTGCAGGCTGGGTAGGTATAAAAGCTATTCACAACCATTGATTTGCATAGCTTTATAGTGTATTTGTATGGTGTTGAACAACTTCAGGTTCAATCAAACATTGTTTGAACTTTCCCTGCCGAGGAGCGGTCGAAGATAGAGTCGTATGAATTTTAGAAAGATTTTTTTCCTGTCTTGGGTCGGTGCGATGGGATCCGTTTCTTATGCCGCCATGGAGTTCAAGGAGGCTGAGATCACCACCCTCAAAAACATGGTGGAGCACAATCCAGGTTCCGGCGCCGCCCCCGCCAAGGTGAATGAAAAAATCGGCGAAAACTCCAAGGTCACCACCGCGGCGGCCTCGATGGCGGAGCTGACTTTTGCCGACACCTCGATTACGCGCCTGGGGGCAAACTCCCTGTTTTCCTTCCAGTCCAAGGAGCGTCTCATCAAGTTGGAACAGGGGAGCGTCCTGGTGAACACGCCCCCGGGAAATGGCGGAGCTACGGTGGATTGCGGCGGGGTGACGGGGGCCGTTTCCGGGACCACCTTCATGGCCAGTCGCGATGCGGCTGGAAACGTGATGTTTCTGATGCTGGAAGGATCGGGGACCCTCAAGGTGACCGTGCCGACTCCCGGGGGCGGGTTTCAGCAAAAGGAGATCCGTCCCGGGCAGGCGGCCACCGTTGGATCAGCCTCCATTTCTCCGGAGGCCGGTGCCGCAGGCTCTCCGCCAAAACCAGAACCGGCAGCGGCGGGTGGCGAAGGGGAGAAAAACAGCTCGGCCCCGGCCCCGGCCATCCAGGTCTTTGAGGTGGATGTCAAAAAAATCGTGGAGACCGCCCCGTTGATCCGGGAATTCAAGAACGAGCTGCCCTCCATCGAAAAGATTGAAAAAACTATCGAGACCCAGCAGACGGCGGTCCGTGAGGGGAAGATGGAAAAATTGGAGGTGGAGGTGGTGGCCGTGAAAAAAGACGGCGATATTTTGGTGGGGGCTCCCAAGGTGGAAAAAGAGGAGATGGTGGTGGTGAACAGCAAGGAGCAGAGACCGGTCGCCGGCAATCAGGATAATCTGGATATCGACACGGCGGCGGGTCCCGGAGCGGGCGGTGGACCCGGAGCGGATGCCCGTCCGATCGCGGCTGCCCCGCCCCCCCCGCCGGCTTCCTCGAGTGGCCCCGGACTTCCCGCGGGTCCTTTGAGTGGGGTGATTGGACAGACGGCGAATCAGGTTCCCCGGGAAAGTCCGCCTACCGTTC
>CAZWQT010000007.1:0-49057 GCA_964635945.1 uncultured Akkermansia sp.
TCCCGCCACCCGTTGCCCCGGCTAGGACTCGAACCTAGGACCAACCCCGACCTGGGCGGGACTGCTCTCCAGTCGCATCGCGGCGAGGAGCCCAAATAAGATTTCCCTGATGCAAATTCCAAAAGATAGACGCAGGAATTCATGGTGGATGACCGCCGATGACGATAACCGTGCCCCGGCTAGGACTCGAACCTAGGACCAAGTGATTAAGAGTCACCTGCTCTACCAACTGAGCTACCGAGGCGAAGCGGAAAACCATATCCAAAACAGTTCCCTACGGCAATCCTCTCCCTGCCGAGTTGGTCATTGAGCGGGATGGGGATCGGCCCCAAAATCCGCCCGTGAGCAGGGAGGAAAATTCCGCCGAAATTCCGGGACAGGGGTTGCAGATTTGGGGGGATGTGCGGTTCCGGGCGGAGGCGGTCATCCGGGCGGGAGTGAAGGGGAGCGTGGTGAGCACGGAGAAGTTAATCGTCGCGGAAGGGGCGGTCGTTTCCGGATCCGTGGAGGGGACGGATGTGCGGGTCGAAGGAGAGGCCCATGGAGGGGTGGCCGCGCGGGGCCAAGTCTGGATCGGTCCCAAGGCCAAGGTGAAGGTCCGGTGCAGTGGGCGGGCCGTGCGGATCGAGCCGGGGGCGGAGTTTCGCGGTGAGTTGCAGGTGGGCTGAGCCATGCCAAAGACCCTGCAAAAAACCGAGGTCTCCTGTCCCGAGTGCGGGCAAACGCAGATGGAGTCGGAAAACTTCATCTCCACGGTATGCCGGGGCTGCGGGCATTATTTTAAATCCGCGCAGGCCAAGAGTTCGGGCCGACGCAAGGTCAAGCGAACGGTCATTCCCAAGCGGGAGCTGACCTGCGCGGAGTGCGGTTCCGTCCAAGAAGTGGCTTTGGAGGCGCAATCCTCGACCTGTCTGCAATGCGGGCGGCATCTGGAACTGGGCCACCGTGAAATCACCGGGGAACACCTGGGGAACGTGAGTCTCGAGGGGGAACTGAAGATCGGGCCCAAGGGAAACTTCGGGGGATCGAGGGCACGGGCCGCGCGAATCGTCCTGCTGGGGCGGGCGAGCGGTTATCTCGAAGCCCCCGAATGGCTCCGGGTGGAGGGCCAAACCAGGTTGCGGACGGGGGCTTCCGGCGGAAAGCTGGAGATTGTGCCAGGGGCCTCCATGGAGTGTGGGGAGCCCATTCAGTTTGGAAGCGCGCACATTGAGGGCGAACTCCGGTGTCCCGTCGCGAGGTTTGCGGGGCCGGTGCGGGTGGGGCCACAGGGAGTGTTGATTGCGGATAAGCTCAGCTTCACGGAGCTGACGGTTGAGGCGGGGGGAAAGATCCGGGCGCAGGCGGGCGAGTCTTTGGTCTGAAATCAAAACAAGAGAAGCTGAAAATTACAGGAAGATGGGTGAGAGGCGGAAAAGATGAGGCGAAGATGAAGTTTGTGAAAGTGGCAGACTCGAAAGAATCCACTGCCGGATTGGAGGGCTGAAGCCCGCCTCAGACAAACCCAAGGCCGGACTATTTCGACTTGGTGAGGTGACGGAAGGTCGGGGAAAACTCGGGGGAGGCGGCCTTGCCTTCGATGGGATCGGAGCGGCCGCGGAAAAGGGCGGTCTCCGCGACGATAAACTTGTTTGTCCGGACGTCGCCAAAGAGTTGGGCGTTTTCGCAGACTTCGATGGACTCGGTGGCCGTGATATTGCCTTGGACCTTGCCACGAATGATGACCTTGGCGGCGTGGACTTCGGCCTTGATGACGGCTTCCGGGCCGATGGTCAGGGTTCCCTGGGAAATGATTTCGCCTTCAAAAGTCCCGTTGAATTCGAGGGGGCCGTCAAAAGCGAGGGTACCCTTAATTTCCACCTGGTCTGTGATGAGAGCGGATCGTCCGGAGGATTCGATGCGGGCTGTGCTCACCTTTGAGGTTTCAGGGTAGCTGAAAGTGGCGTCAAGGGTATCGGATTTACGGCCGTTGGTACGCGTGAACATTTTTACATAATAACACGGAAAATATATCTCATGGCAAGGCCTTTTTTCTTAGAAATGTGGGGGAGGGTTTCTTGACACTGGGTAAGGGGTTTACGCAACCTCCATCCTCCCATGATTCACCATCTTAAGCTCATTCAACTGAAGGGAGGGCTACCGCCCAACCGGGTGGAGGAGATCATGGTGGAGAGCCGGATCCGGCTTTTGAAGATCCAGGACGTCCTCAGCCTGGCCTGCGGGAAGAAGATCCCCCTGAATGGGCACGACTCTTTTCATGATCTCTTTTTGGCGCTGGAGTTTGAGAACAGTCTCAAGCGCAACTCCGCGTTCGACCATCCGCTGTATCACCAGTTTGAGACGCAGGTGCTCAAGCCCAACTCCCAGAAGATCGAAGTGCTGGAATTTGAGATGGATCCGGGCAAGGACGTCCGGTTCTCCTAAAACCATCCGGAAAGAACCGAGGCCGCGTTGAAAAAGCGGGCGGTCGTGGGCGTGGGGGTGGCGGGATTCCCCAAAAACGCCGCCGGCAACACCTGGGCCTTTTTGCAGTGGGCCACCGGTTTGCGGGAGCTGGGCTGGGAGGTGTGGATGGTCGAATCCCTCCAAGCCAAGGAGTTGATCGACCGGCAGGGCCGGCCTTGCCGGCTGGGGGAAAGTTTCAACCTCGCCCACTGGGAATCGATCCTCAGGGACCTCGGCTGGGATCAGCACGCCACCCTGTTGGTGGAGGGCGAGCCCGTGGAGGAGAGGGGCCTGAAGGAATTTGCGCAAGGGGCTGATCTTTTTCTCAACCTCTCCGGTCACTTCAAAAGACAGGATCTCGTCGCGGGTGCGGCCGCGCGGGTCTATGTGGATCTGGATCCGGCGTTCACGCAGATCTGGTCGCAGGTGTATCGCAGCCCGATGAATTTTGAGGGGCATAATGCCTTTTGGAGCGTGGGACTTTCGATGGGGCGGGGCGCGGTGGTTCCGGATACCGGTCACGACTGGAAGCCGGTGCTCCCGCCGGTGTGCCGGCGGTACTGGTCCCCGGAAACCGTGGCAGGGGCGTCCGGTCCGGCCGCGGAAAAAAGCCGCGGCCATTGGACCACGGTCACCCACTGGTATGGATATGCCGCGGTGGAGTGGGACGGAAAAAGCCACGGAAACAAGGCGGAGGAGTTTGAGTCTTTGCGAAACTGGCCGCGCCAGACGGGCTTGTCTCCCCGGGTGGTGACTGATCTCGGGCCGGGAGAAGAAAGAAGCCGGTTTGAACAGGCCGGCTGGCAGTTTCTGGAGCCGGCGGACATCTGTTCCGACTGGAGAGCTTACCGATCCTTTCTGGGGGCCAGTCGGGGGGAGTTTTCTCCCGCCAAGTCCGGTTACATCACGGCCAAGACCGGATGGTTCAGCGACCGGAGTGCCCTGTATTTAGCCTTAGGTCGGCCGGTTCTTTTGCAGGACACAGGCTGGTCAAAATGGCTTCCGGAGGGGAAGGGGCTGGTGGCGTTTGGGACCCCCAAGGAGGCGGCCGAGCGGGCCCGGATGATCGAAGCAAACCATGGGCAACACGCCAAGGCGGCGGAGGAAATTGCGCAGGATCATCTGGTGGCCGAGAAGGCGATTGGGCAGGCACTGAAGCATTTGTGATCGGAGGGCGAGCCGTCCGGCCCTCGACATGGCAAAGGGAAGCCTGGGGATCGTGCCGAGAGGCTCGTTTGACTTGGGAAACGAGGTTTCTAGTTTGGCTCAAATGGGAATGGTGATTCAGCGAAAAGTGCTGCGTCCGAATGTGGACTGGTTCCGTCCGACCACGGAGCTGGAGGCGGAACTCCGCCAGATTGAGGCCCGCATCCTCCATCAGGCTTCCCAGTTTGATCCCGGGGCGGAGGGATATGTCCGTTATGCGCTGGAGGGTGGGGGCAAACGTCTCCGGCCGGCGCTGGTCCTGTTGGCCGGCAAAGCGGCGGGGGGATGGACGGATCCGGTCCGCGATTTGGCGGTGATTGTGGAACTGGTCCATGTGGCTTCCCTGATCCACGACGACGTGTTGGACCGGGCGGAGCTGCGCCGGGCCCGGGCAACCTGCAATGCCAAGTGGGGCACGGAACTTTCCGTGCTCCTGGGGGATGCCCTCTTTGCCCACGGGTTACAGCTGGCCACCCGACTGGAGGACGCAGAGGTGGCGCGAAAAATTGCGGAGGCTTCCCGCAATCTTTGCGAGGGTGAGATTCTGCAGACCCAGCGGCGCTTTGATCTGAAGATGACGACCACGGATTATCTGCATGTCATCGGGCTGAAGACCGGGGCCCTGTTCCGGGCCGCGGCGGAAGTTCCCTTCCTGCTGCATCGGGCGGCGGACGCCAGGCGCGAAGCGGCCCGTTCTTTCGGTTACCAGCTGGGCCTCGCCTACCAGATTTACGACGACGTGCTGGATCTGGTCGGCACGGACGCGGAGAGCGGAAAAACCCTGGGCACCGATGTCCGGAAAGGAAAATGGACCCTGCCGATTCTGCATGCGCTCCAGACCCTGCCGACGGGCGAGGCGGAGGCCCTGCGTGCACAGTTGGTGGAAGGGGAAGCGGATGTGGTGGGCAAGGTGCGGGCCGCTGGCGGGGTCCGGTTTTCGATGAGAAAGGCGGTGGATTTACTGGAGCGGGCCAAAGCCGATCTGCAGGTTTTGGGGGATCCCGAGGGGGAACTGCTGGGCTTGACCGAGCGATTACAAAAATTTTTGCGTCAGATGGAGGGATAGTTCCCTCCCAGGGTTTGAAGTTGAGGGAGGCGGGGAAGCCAGGAAAATCGCTATGGCCAGCCTGTCAAATATCATCACTTCAAAACATATCCGACTCAGGGTAGGATGACCGGATGTCGGCCGACACGGTTTTATCTCCCGATCTGGAGAACGGGCCGACGGACGAGGAGTTGGTGGCCTCCACCCTCAAAGGGGATCTGGGGGCTTATGACGAGTTGATCCGCCGGTTTCAGGGCCGGTTATACGGGGTGATTTACCACCTGACTTCAAATCATGAGGACACGAACGACCTGCTGATGGAGGTTTTTGACAAGGCTTACCGCAGCCTGCCGACTTTCCGGGGGCAGTCTTCCTTCTACACCTGGATTTACCGGATCGCGATTAACCGAAGTTTCAACTTTTTGGACAAGAGAAAGAGGCGGCAGGGAGCCATGAGTCTCAATGAACTCGATGAAGATGGCTTACCGAAGTTCGATTTGGCCGATATTTCGCCCCAAAACAACCCTAATAAATCAATCATGCTCAGCGAGTTACAAAATAAATTGAACGAATCCATGCTTAAGCTGTCGAAGGAACATAGAACTGTGGTAACTTTATTTGATATTCAAGGACTTGCGCATGCCGAGATCGCAAAGGTCATGGGCTGTACGGAGGGGACTGTGCGTTCCCGCCTACACTATGCTCACAAGCAGTTGCAGAAATCTCTTGGCATCTACCTAAAAAAGTAAAACCATAAGGACTCCCGTAATGACCCCTAAAGACAATTTCACAGACCTGCAAAAGCTTCTCCAATTAAAGAGGCTGGAAACCCCGGGTCAGGAATATTTTGACCGTTTTGTGGATGCCTTTCACACCTATCAGCGCCGGGAGATCCTCCAAGAGGAGCCGTGGTATGCCAAGGTGGTAGAGGTTCTTTTTGAGCCTTGGGTTGCGGGGGTTCCCCGGTTGGCCACAGTGGCAGCTTCGGCAGCCTGTCTGGTGGCGGGGGTGGCCTTTTTCCTCGGCCCCGTCCAGTCCGGTTCCGCCCAGCTGGCCGATGGCAAAGTGGCGCATCCTCGGGGAATCTTGCTGGCCTCAGCCCAGATTGATGAGTCACTCCAAATCCAGCCCGAGCTGATCGAGACAGCCGCCGGTGGGGACACGACCGAGATTCAGCCCCTTTATGTGAACGGGCACGGTGCAGTGGCTTATGATTCCCGGCTCGCGTTCTAAGCTCCTTTTTTCCTCGCTGCTCATTCTCGGCTTGTTGGTCGCCGGGTGGGTTGCCTTCCGTGGAGTTCCCAAAAAAGAGAGCTCCCTCCAGCCCGTGGCCGAGACCGTGGAGGTCGAGGAAGTCCAGGTCACGGAGGTTCGAACCGCCCGGGATGAACCGGCTGCCGCCGCCTCCGCCCCGTCCTCGGGGGTGTTCGACAAAATCGCTTCCGAGGTCAGCGGGGTTTACCAGAAGGCCGCCCCGGCGGTGGTCCGCATCCGTGCCTCCGACGGGCCGGAGCAGTTGTCCGGAACCGGCTTTTTCGTCGACAACCAAGGCACCATTCTGACGGCCTACGCCGTGGTCGGTCAGGCCAAAGAGGCGACGGTGGAAACCGGCGGCAGAACCTACACGGCCAAAGTTCTCGGGCGGGATCCCCGCAGCGGCGTGGCTCTGATGAAGATCAAAGCCGGAGAGACGCCCTTTCTGCTCTTCGGCGAATCCGCAAATCTCCGGCCGGCCTCCGCGGTGGTGAGCGTGGCCTTCCCCTATGATCTCAAGGCCGAGCCGACGTTCGGATTTGTGGCCGGCTTCGATGTCAAATATCTCACCCGTTTCTTTGCCACCACCCATATCCGGGCCAATTTGCCGATCAAGCCCGGCCAGATCGGGGGACCGTTGCTCGACAGCCAGGGCAAGGTGGTGGGAATTCTCATGCTGGAGATCGATGAGGGGAAGGCCTGTTACGCATTGCCGGTCGAGGCAGCGGCCAAAGTGGCGGCGGACATGGAGAGGTTTGGCGAGCCGCGGCACGGGTGGATGGGTGTGGGCGTGATGCCGGACCGGAGTCGCCCGGAACGTGGAGCTCCGGTCTTTGTGGACCGGCTTTACAAGGGCACACCAGCGGAGAAGAGCGGTCTCAAGGCGGGGGACGAGGTTCTGACCATCGGGGATCGTCCGGTGCGGGAGCCCTCGGACGTGTTGGATTCGGCCTTCTTTGCCAGTGTGGGGGAAAAAGTTCCAGTCAAAGTTCGTCGGAATGGCAAAGAACAGACTTTCACCATCACCGTGGCGGCAAGGCCGGATAGTTCACGCATTGTGGAACCGGCGCCCTTATTCCCGGATGCCCAAGGGGGATCCACGCCTCAGGGAATGCCGGTTCGCGGAAACCAGTAAAGACACCGCCCCGAAGACAGGGCGTCGCCCTGCTTCGTTTCCGCTCGGCAACTTCGCAGGGCTCCTCGAAACCTCCGCGACCGATTATGGAGGCAGGAGATTGAACTCGGGCGGGAAAGAGAGGCCGATGGATTGTTCCAAGGATTCCTGCTGATTTTTCCAGGAGACCAAGGCCGGGGGAGAGGGAACATCCGTGGAAGGCGGGTGGTTTAAGGTGGAAAGATTCTCAATTTGGCCGAGGGGGGAGCCGTCGGGATTCCAGCCCTGCCACGAAACCGTTCCGGAGCTGGCATCGAAACGGGTTGAACTACGCGGTTTCCCATCAGGATACTGCAACAGGAGCGAGCTGACCTTGCCCGATTTGCCGACCACGGGACCGAATTCGCCGAGACTTTTTCTATCGGGATAAAGCAGGCGACCGCCCACGAGGCGATCCCCGTCGTATTGGCATTCGGCAAACGTTTTTCCATCGGGGTAGTGAAGAAGAAGAGGGCCGGAAAGGGTGTCTTCCAGAAACTCTCCCGAAGTGGCCAGGGCGCCGTCGGTACCGAAACTTTTGAAGGGTCCGCTCTTTTTACCGTTCCGGAAATGGGTCTCCATGCGGGCTTTTCCATCCGGGTAAAACTCCCGGACGACACCATCAAGCTTGTCATCCTTCCACGGTTCCTCGGTCAGGAGGGCCCCTTTTTCATCCCAGGTCCGGGCGGGGCCGTCTTTTTTGCCGGAGACATAAAAGGCCTCGGAATGTTTGTTCCCTGAGCGGAAGTATTCGATGGAGGGACCTTCCAGTTTTCCGGCCTTCCAGGTGGCGGTGTAGCGGGGGGTGCCGTCCGGCCACCAGCCTTGGGCGGGTCCCTCCAGCTGGTCCCCGAGATAGTTCAGGTTGTCCGAGACCGAGCCGTCCGGATGAAAAAGGGTGGCCGGCCCCTGCCGGCGGCCGTCCACCAAAGTGTTAAAGGAGCGCTGCCGGCCATCCGGGCTGAAGAGAATCTGTGGTCCGGTCATTTTGCCGGCCTGCATGCGGGTTTCCGCGCTCAGTTTTCCGTCCATGGAGTAGAACTGCCAATCGCCTTCCGGCAGGCCTCCGCGGATGGGACCTTCGGCCGACCGGTTTCCCTTTTCATCCAGGTCGATCCGCCGGCCATCCCGGCGATCGAAGAGGACCATTTCGCGCCGGGAAACCGAGCCGTCCGCCCGGTAAAAAATCAGCTCCACCTGCCCTTCCGGAGTTTGTCGGGCACTCAGGACCATGGCGCCGGAGATGTTCCGGTAGGGTCCGCGGCGGAGAACTTCCAAGGGGACCAGGGAGGATTCCTGATAGTCCCAAATGGGATCGCCCGGGGGTTGGCCGGGGGGATTGGGAAACTGGGAGGAATTTTCCGCGGATCGGCGGATGGCCTCGGCGGTCTGCAGTCCCTGGAAAATGGCGTTGAGAATCAGGCCGACTTCGCTTTGTGCTGCGCCCTGAAGCGGAACCAGGACCAAGGCCAAAACCAGAACAGGGCCGGGGCGCATCGAAGATCAGTTTAGGATAAAGATGAGGACGAAGTCAGGGGGAAGATTAGGTGGGACGGGCTCTCGGAGCCCGTCGTGAAGAAACTTTTGGGCTGAAAAATGCCATGAGGCGGAGTCGGGAGACGTCACCTTGCCCTGTGATGCCAATCCAAACGGTAAAGGTAGATTTGTGCTAGGATGAAGGGCATGAAGTTTTCGATCCGGAACTGGGCGGAGTTCATCAAATTGGAGCACACGGTGTTCGCCCTGCCGTTCGGTCTGGCGGCGATGGTGGTGGCGGCGGGAGGGATGCCAACCGTCCGGGTGTTATTCGGGGTGCTGGTCTGTCTGGTTGGGGCAAGAACCGCAGCGATGGCGTTCAACCGGTTGGCGGACTGGCAGATCGACCAGAAAAATCCTCGTACCGCGGCGCGGTCGACCCTGGTTTCCAAAACAACCGCCTATGGCACGTTGGCCGGAGGCGTGTTGGCCTTGGTGGGGGGAGCCTGGCTTTTGAATCCGCTTTGTCTGTTGTTAAGTCCGGTGGCGGTGGGGATTGTCTGTTTTTACTCGCTGACCAAACGATTCACGTGGGGATCCCATGGTTTTCTCGGGGTGGCGCTGGGCACGGCTCCGGTGGGGGCATGGTTGGCGGTGACGGGACAATTTGATTCCTGGGTGCCGATCGTTTTGGGAGCAGCGGTGGGTTTGTGGGTGGCGGGATTTGATCTGATCTATGCCTTGCAGGACCGGGAGTTTGATCAAAGGGAGGGGTTAAAAAGTTTTCCAGCCAAGTTTGGGGAGACCGTGGCGCTGCAGGTGGCCACGGGGTTGCACGTGGCGGCCGCGGTGATGCTGGGACTGTTTGGGTGGTTGGCGGGATTCGGCTGGAGATATGGGGTGAGTTGGACGGCCGTCTGCGTGGTGCTGTGGATGGAAAGCCATTGGTCGAAGGTCGAAGGCACGAGGTGGAAGGCGTTTTTCCAGGCGAACGCGGCCGTGAGCCTGCTGGTGCTGGGGGGAGCGGTGTGGGAGATTTTCGGACGATGAATCGGTGGAAGGAAATTTTCCAAAAGGTGGAAGCCGGGGAACGGTTGGATTCCGCGGACGGGGTTTTTCTTTTCGAACAGGCTGATTTGCACCAGCTCGGGCAGGCGGCGGACCGGGCGAGGGAAAGGAAGGTGGGGAAGCGGGCGAGTTACGTGCTGAACCGGTATCTGAACTATTCCAACGTCTGCATTTTGAGCTGCCAGTTTTGCGCGTTTGCGCGGAAGAAGCGGGATCCCGGGACCTTTGAGTTGTCCGTGGAGGAGATGACCGAGGCGGCAAGGAAGTCGGTTGGGCAGGGGATCACCGAGATCCACATCGTGGGCGGATTGCACCCCAGCCTGCCCTACTCCTTTTATCTCGAGCTGCTGCGGTCGCTGGCGGCGCTGGAACCGAGGCCGACGTTGAAAGTTTTCACAGCGATTGAGATCCGGCATTTGGCCGAACGGATTGCCAAAAAACCGATCGATCATGTGCTGGCCGAATTGAAGGAGGCGGGGTTGGGATCCTTGACCGGCGGGGGTGCGGAGATTTTTGACGCGGGGGTGCGGGATCAAATCTGCCGGGGCAAGGAGTCCGCGGAGGAGTGGTTGGAGGTGCACCGGATCTGGCATGGGATGGGGGGACGAAGCACGGCGACCATGCTGTATGGCCACGTGGAGACAGCGGCGCAGCGGGTGGAGCACCTGGAGAAACTGCGGAGCCTGCAGGATGAAACGGGGGGTTTCACGGGATTTGTCCCGTTTGCGTTTGAGCCGTTGCAAACCCGGTTGGCGGAGCTAGGAAAAATTCGAAGAGCGAGTGCGCTTGAAGAGTTGCGGGTGATGGCGGCGAGCCGCCTGATCCTGGACAACTTCGACCACATCACGGCGTACTGGATCAGCACCGGGCTGCCTTTGGCCCAGGTGGCGCTGAGTTACGGGGCGGATGATCTGCATGGGACGATCGAGGAGGAAAAGATCTTTCACATGGCGGGTGCCAAAACACCGGTGGGGCAGACGAGGGAAAATATGGTGCGGGTGATCCGGGAAGCCGGGCGGGAGCCAGTGCAGCGGGATACGTTTTACGAACCGGTCCCGGTTCAGGTCTGAGCGCATGAGGATCGGCTGTGTTCCGTACGGGCATGCCAAGCCGTTTGCCGGGGCGTGGCTGGAGCAATCCCCCGTTTGGGATCATCCCAAGGAGCTGGCCCGTCAATTATGGCAGGGGCAGCTGGATCTGGCGCTGGTACCGGTCTGGGAGGTCATGACAAGACCCGGATCGCGGGTGTTGGACGGGGTGGCGATTGGCTCACGGGGGCCGGTGCGGAGTGTGGGGGTGTTTCACGACCTTCCCTTGGAAACATGCCGCTCCATCCGGCTGACACCCCATTCCGTCACCTCCGTCCGCCTTTGGAAACTCATCGCCGCCCACCGGGGGTTGGCTCTCCGGGAGGATCCCGAAGGGGAGGCTCGGCTCATGATCGGGGACGAGGCGTTGGAGGAGTGGAACCGGAGAAACGGAGCGGGGGTGTTGGATTTGGGGGAAACCTGGACAGAGTGGACCGGGAAGCCGTTCGTTTTTGGAGTTTGGGCCCTGGGTCCCAAGGCGGAAATTCCCCGTGTGCAGCTGGATCGTTTTCGCGGGGCTTGTGTGGATGGAATCGGTCGGCGTGCGGACCTGGCGTTGGACGAAAGGGAAAAGGAGTATCTCACGGGCTGTATCCGCTATCAGCTGGGAACGGAAGAAAAAGCGGGTCTGGCGGAGTTTGGGGTTCGATCCGGTTTGCCGCCGATGAAGATCCAATGGGTTTAGAATTCCCCGATTGCGGGTGAGGCGAATCGGGTAGGCTTACCAACTTGAGCAAGAAGACAAACGCCCTGGCGGGAGAAGTGAGCCCCTATCTCCTGCAGCATGCCCACAACCCCGTGGCCTGGATGTCATGGGGACCGGAGGTGTGGGAAAAGGCCCGGGCCGAAAACAGGCCCGTGTTCCTCAGCATTGGTTATTCGACCTGCCACTGGTGTCATGTGATGGAGCGGGAGTCGTTCGAAGACGAGAAGACGGCGGAAATTCTCAATCGTGAGTTTCTGCCGGTGAAGGTGGACCGTGAGGAGCGGCCGGACGTGGACCGGGTTTACATGACAGCGGTTCAGGCCATGACCGGGCAGGGAGGATGGCCGCTTTCCGTTTGGCTTACTCCCGAGGGGAAACCGTTTTACGGGGGTACTTACTTTCCTCCGCACGGGGCCTATGGACGTCCGGGGTTCACCGATGTGCTGCGGCAGATCGCCGAAGCCTGGAAGCAAAGGAGGGGAGAGGTGGAGGGGTGGGCGGAGGAGCTTTGCGGACGGATCCGTTCCCTCGGAGAGGGAGAGGGGCGTCCGGGGGAGATTCGCGATGCGGAAAAGATCCTGCGGGCGGGGGCCGACGAAATGGCGGCGGAGCACGACCGGAAGCACGGCGGCTTCGGCGGGGCGCCCAAGTTTCCCCGGCCGAGCCAGCCCTGGTTTCTCTTGCGGAGATCTTTCGCCGAGAAAAGTGAAACCCTTTTCGAAATGGTGCGCCATGCAGGGCGGGCGATGGCGGCGGGGGGGATTTATGACCAAGTCGGGGATGGATTCCACCGCTACGCGGTGGATGCGGGCTGGGCGGTGCCGCATTTCGAGAAAATGCTTTATGACAATGCCCAGCTGATGGGCCTCTATGCGGAGTTAGGCGCGGCGACGGGGGAGGCCTGGCCGGGGGAAGTGGTGGCGGGGATTGACCGGTACCTGCAGCGAGACATGAGGATGAAGGGGGGCGGGTTGGCCTCGGCCGAGGATGCGGACAGTGAGGGCGTGGAAGGAAAGTTTTATGTCTGGAAGCTTGCGGAGGTGAAGGCCTTGGCCACGGAAGAAGAGTGGAGGGTGGCGAGTGGAGTCTGGTCGATCAGCGAGGAGGGAAATTTCATGGATCCCCACCATCCCGAACGGGGCGGAAATGTGTTGGCGCGGAAAAAAATCCCCTCGCGGGAAGAGCAGGCGCTGCTGGAGCCCTTGCGGGCCAAACTGGCCGCGGAGAGGGCGAAACGAGTCCGTCCCGGCAAGGACGACAAGGTGCTTTGCTCGTGGAACGCCCTGGCGATTTCCGGATACGCGCGGGCAAGGCGTTGGGGAGGCGAGGCGGGCTATGGGCAGCAAGGGACGGAGATTTTCGAATTTTTGGAAAAGGAGATGACGCGGCCCGATGGAACCCTGATTCACCGTTGGAGGTTGGGCCGGAAGGACGAGGTCCGGCTGTTGGAGGACTACGCGACCCTGGTGCAAGGCCTGGTGGATTTGCATCAGGCCACGCTGGAAGTTCGTCCGCTCCGCCGGGCCGTAGAACTGGCCGGCAGGATGCTGGAGCTGTTTGAGGACCGGGAGGGAGGGGGGCTTTGGTCGACCGCTGACCGGAGTTTGGTGGTGCGAATGAAGGATGACTATGACGGCGCGGAACCCAGCGGGAATGCCACGGCGGCGCTGGCGTTGGCCGAGTTGGGCCGCCTGACCGATGAGGGGCGTTGGACCGAAGCCTCGCGAAGGATTCTGAACTGGCTGGGGGAGCGGATGCGGCGATTACCGCAGGCGGTGCCGCATGCCTTATTGGCCCTTCAGCGAATCCACGAATCTCCGGCGCGGTTGGTGTTGGCGGGGCCTTGGCCCGACGAGGGGTTGGAGAAGTTGAGGAAAGCGGCGGGGATGGTTTACCGGCCGGATGTGCTGATCACGCGGGCGGATCCGGAGCATCCGAGCGGGTTTGTGCGGTCCCTGGCGGCCCAGGTCAAACTGCCGACCGCTTTCTTGTGCCAAGGGAACGTATGCCGGCAGCCGGTTTCCGATCCCGAGGCCCTAGTCCGAGAATTGAAAGCCGCCGCTTAGGCAGAACTAACCGCGGGGGCCGAGTTCTTCCTGCTCGAAGATGATCAGGTCGTCCAAGGCGCGGGCGAAATCCTCCATCCCGCTGGCCGGCATCATAATACGATCCCGGCGACCCCCGACATCCTCGGTGATCCGCAGAAACCGTCCCCGGTCATTTTCCTTAAGATCCAGAAAGAAGGTTTTTCTTTCGATCTGCACTTTTTCCGAACGCAAGGTTCTTTCCCCTTCACGATCCATATTCAATCCCTCCCTTTCGTTCCAAGCCTACGGGCGGCGGGCGGGAATCTCAACACCAACATCCAAGCCCAAAGTCAGGGTCGAGAAGGCGGGGGGTCGGTTTTTAGTCGAGATTCCTTAGCGCGAGGTCGTCCTCGTCGAAACCGAGGAAGTGGCCGAGTTCGTGAAGGTAGGTGGTACGGACTTCTTCGGTAAAAACGTGGGGATCGCCTTCGGCCAAATCCCAGAGGTTGTCGAGGTAGAGGATGATGCGCGGGGGTGGGTCGGAAGCATGGGGGTCAGCCTCCAGCCGGCTGGCGCCTTCGAAGAGTCCAAGCAGGTCCGGTTCCCATCCCTGGTCGAGGAGTGTTTGATCCGGCACGGCCTGATACAGGGTGACCACGGGTTCCGAAGCGGCGCGAAGTTCGGCCGGCAAACGGGAGCGGACTTGTTTGACGATCGACGCCGCCAGCTGGTGTAAATCAGGCTTCAAGTTCGTGGAGAGTTTAAGTTTATGTTTAGGAAAAGCCACCGCGGTCCATGCGCAAATTCTGACACCCAAAAATTAAACTTAAAATGGGGGGCTGCGGGAGGCAGTCTGGAATGATGCGAGGGTACGTTGTTTTCGCGCTGGGGCTGCTTTGGGCTTGGGCGGGACCGGCCCAGGGGAAATGGGGGATGGTGGACACCCAGGGAACGGTCCGGATTGCGGAAACCTACGATGAGATCGGGGTGTTTCGGGGGGACCTGGCCAAAGGATTACCGTTGCCGGAATTTTTGCCGGGGTTGAAGGGGGCTAAAATCGTGAAGTGGCTGAAGGCAGAGGGCCAGGAGGTGAAGAAAAACGAGCCGTTGGCCGAGGTGGAGCTCAAGGAGCCGTCCTTGCCGGTGACGGCTCCGGTGAGTGGTATGCTGACGAAGATCGGTGTGCCGGTCGGCGGGGCAGCCATTCCAGGGTCCTCGCTGGGGATCGTCCGGGTGCTGGGCACGGTGGATCTCTTTGCAAAAAAACAGTTTGAGGTGGAGTGTCCCAGTTTTGGGCCGAACTCCGGGTCGGCCAGCGTGGTGCGCTGGGTGAAGCTGGAGGGGGATGCGGTGGTAAAAGGGGAGACGATCGCCTTCATCCGGCCGGCCCAGGCCATGGCGGCGGTGCTCTCTCCAGGCACGGCAACTTTGGTGAAGATTGAAGTTCCGGAAGGAGCCGAAGCTGCCACCGGCCAGAGTATCGCCAAGATGGGGATTGGGCGGGTTCCAGTCCGCTTGGGACGGGACTGGTTTTACGTGGATGAACGAGGGAATCGGGTGACCCCCAGCCGTTTTGACCAAGTGGGCGTGATGCAGGGCGGGATGGCTCCGGTGCGGTTGGGGGATCGGTGGGGTTTTGTGGACGGGGACGGTAACCTGATTGGGAACGCGGATTACGACGAGGCCCGCGAAGTCTGGGGGGGTCTGGCGGCGGTGAGAAAAAAGGACCGCTGGGGATACGTGGCCTACCACGAGGGGATTTTGAAAAACGCGATTCCCCCAAGATTTCTACGGGCCAGGGATTTTGCCGAGGGTTTGGCGGCCGTGGAGGAAAGTGATGATGCGCCGGTGGAGGAGGAGCCGGAGCCGAGCCTCTTCGGGGAAAAGGAAGAGGCCAAGAAGCCGGTGGGACCGGTCGCGTGGGGTTATATCATTCCGAGCGGCAAGCTATGGATTCCCCTACAGTTTTCCGAGGTGGGAAAGTTTTTGGACGGGCGGGCGGCGGTGCGGGCGGAAGGAGAGGGGTCGTCATGGGTCCTGATCGACAGCAAAGGAAAAGTCAGGACCACCGGACTTTATTCCGGACTGGTTCCCCTCGGGGAGAAGCGGGTCGCGTGGAAGCGGGAGGGAGGCTGGGGGCTGATGGATTTTCAGGAAAAGCCGACGGAGCTTTTTCCGGGCAGTGAAAAACAGGATCTTTTGGCGGTGATCGGGCCGTTTGGGGACGAGCGGGCCCCGGCGAAGAATGCGAAAGGCCAATGGGGCTATCTAGATCCCGAGGGGAAGTGGGCCATTCCGGCCAAGTTTGAACGGGCGGGAGTTTTTCGCAGCGGTTTGGCGCCGGCCCGGGAAGCGGGAGGCAAATGGGGTTTTCTCAAGCCGGATGGGACCTGGGGGATTGCACCGAAGTTCAGCCGGGTCCGCAGCTTTTCCGATGGGCTGGCCGCGGTCGGGGAAGGTGGCGAGGTGCAGGCGGGGCCGGAACCAGAGACGGGGGGGGTCTGGGAGTGACGGAGTACAAGGATTACTACGAAATTCTGGGTGTGGCCCGAACCGCCACGCCGGAGGAAATCCGCAGTGCCTTTCGCCGAAAGGCGCGGGAGTACCACCCAGACGTGGCGAAGGACAAAGTGAAGGGTGCGGAGAAGTTTAAGGAGGTGAACGAGGCCTACGAGGTGTTGAGCGATCCGGCCAAGCGGGCGAAGTATGACCAGATGGGTCGGGAGGTGCCCGGCGGTGGCTTTGGCTGGCAAGGGGCTCCGGGGGGTGGGGCGCCGGACATGGAGGAGTTCCATTTCGGCGGCACCGGATACAGCGACTTCTTCGAGCATCTTTTTGGCGGGATGGGCGGCGAGGGGGGATTTCGTGGACCTTCCGGCCGGCGCATGGCCCGGCGGGGTTCGGACATTGAGGGGGATCTGATGGTCACGCTGGAGGAGGTTCTGCGGGGCTCCGTTCGAGAGGTCACTTTGCAAAGGGGGGGAGGCAGGACGGAGACGTACCGCGTGAAAGTTCCTGCGGGCGTGCGGGAGGGGCAGCGGATCCGGTTGGCGGGCAAAGGGGAGGCCGGCCGGAGCGGGGGAGGATCGGGCGATCTTTATCTACGGGTGCGGCTGGCCCGGCATCCTGATCTCCGGGTGGAGGGGGCTGATTTGTTTGCCGAAGTTGAGGTGGCGGCCTGGGAGGCGGTCTTGGGAGCCAGCGTGCCGGTGCCGACGCTGGACGGGGACGTCACGCTGAAGGTTCCGGCCGGCTCGACAGCCGGGCAGAAACTGAGGTTGCGGGGGCAGGGGTTGCCGCGGGAAGATGGAACGCGTGGCGATCTCTATGCGGTGCTGGAAATTGTGGTTCCCGCGGAGGTGGGAGCGGAGGAAAAAAAGCTTTGGGAGAAATTGGCGCAGGAGAGCCGTTGGCGGCCGGGAAGCGGGAGATAAACAATGAAGGCAAAGCGGGGTCAGCTGGCGCGGGGAGTTTGGGTGGAGTCCCCCCGGACTTTTGCCCTGGAGGAGCTGGCGCGGATGGCGGAAACCACGGCGGAAGTCGTCCGGCAGTACTGCGAGTTGGGACTTTTGGGGGAAGAAGGGCGGGAGGGGCACTTCGGGGAGGGAACGCTGTTTTTGGTTCGCCGGATCGAGCAGCTCCGCATCGAGTATGGGATGCCGGCGCAGGGCGCGGGGTTGGTGTTGGATTTGGCGGCGAGAATTGAGGAACTGGAAGGGGAAATCCGGGCTTTGCGGGAGGCCATGGGGCGATGAGCACGGCTCCGCGTCAACCGATTCCGGGGTTGCGCAGCCCGCGGGAAGAAGTGGAAGGTCTGGTCTACTTCGGACGTATGGTGGACAAAATCCGGCTGGAGCTGGCCGGGAAACTTCCCCCGGATTACCGGGAAAATCTGGGAAAAGGCTTCGACGGGGCCTGCTGTGAATTTCTCGGCGTGCCTTACACAAAATTGCGCGACCGGGTTTGCGAGGGTGGTTCCGACCGGGAGCTGCTGGAGTGGTGTCAGGGCCAAGGCAAAAAAAGGGACGCGGCCGACCGCGCCTTTTGGAGTGCTTATTTGGCCAAGCGGGGTTGGCGGGACGACCTTTCGGATCGGCTGGCCTTTCGCAAACAGGAGGCTGGGTGGAGTGGACGGGGGGAGATTCAGACCTTCTTTGACTACCTGGATGCAGACGAAGGCCGCGCCTAGCGGGATCCGATTGCCAACGGGAAAACGACGGGACAGTCTTTTCCGATGAACATCCCCCTCACCCTGATCCTGGCTCTCTCCATCGCAATACCCGGCTCGGCCTTCGCGGTCAGCAGTATGGAAGAGCGGATCGATAAGACCATCGATGTGCTGGAACAGTACGGCAAAGCCCAAGGCGACAGCATTCCCCGGGAAGTTTTTCATGATGCCAAGGGTTTGGCGGTCTTGTGGGTGATCAAGGCGGGTTTCATCGTCGCGGGGGAGGGGGGAGACGGCTTGGTGTTGATCCGGAAGGGCAAAAAGTGGTCCCACCCCTCGGCGATTTCGGCGGCAGGGGCGGGGGTCGGCTTTCAGGCGGGCGGATCCTCCCAGGACTATGTCCTGCTCCTGAACACGGAGGAGGCCGTGGAGCAATTTTCCAAGAAGGGCAACTACACCAGCAGCGCGGAGGTGGAGGGAACGGCGGGCCCGGTGGGCCGGGAGTTGTCCGCGGGGGTGGCCACGGTGAACGCACCCGTTTACACCTACAGTTTCACCAAGGGTCTGTTCGGCGGCGTGTCACTTTCCGGGCTGGGATACGCCTCGGCGGATGACACCAACGAGAATTTTTATGGGGAGAGGCTGACCCCGAAACAAATTTTGGATGGGAAAGTCAAAAAAACGCCTGAGGATGTGAAGAGGCTGTGGAAGGCCTTGGAGGAGCTCGATAAAAAGCCCAAGGTCGAGGGAAAGACCCCACCCAAGAATAAAAAGAACTAAACTTTTTTCCTTCTCCCATGGCCGATCCCACGCCGCCTCCTTTGCCCAGTCCGCTTCCCAAGGGGAGTCTGCCCACCTCGCTGGCCCCGACCGCCGCGCAGTCCGTCACGAAAGCGGCCGCCACGGGCGCAGCCAAAACGGTGGCTTCCAGTGCCGCCACGGTGGTGGTTTGGAAAACCGCCGCCTTGGCCACCGCGGCGGTTTTGGGTCTGGGCGGGGGTGGATACTACCTCAATCGGGACATGCAGGCCCGGACTCAGCTAACCGAAGCGGAGCAGAAAATCACGAGCCTGGAGTCCCGTCTCAAGGATTCCGAGAGTGCCACGGAAGCCATCCGGGCCCAGTTGGATCAGGCCAAGGGAGATGCGGATAAGGCGAAAAAACTCGCTTTGGATCTGGAGCAGACCAAGGCGGAGTTGGCGAAGTTGCGGGACCTGTCCTCCTCGGAAAAGAAGGCTTTGGAGCAGAAGTTGGCCGAACAGCAGTTGGCGATGGAAAAATTCAAGGCCACCACCGTTCAGACGGACAGCAAGCTGGAGGACAATCTCAAGAAGGAACTGGCCGACAAAGACGTAATGATCTCCCGTTTACAGGACCAACTGAAGGTTACGGTGGCCAGTGAGATCCTTTTTCCCAGCGGTTCCGCGGAGCTTTCTCCGGAGGGTGTGGATGTTCTCCGCAAGGTGGCCAATGCGGCAAACAAGTCCCAAGACGAGGTGCGGGTCGAGGGGCACACGGACACCGACCCGCTGGCACCGGCGCTCGCCCAGTATTATCCCACCAACTGGGAGTTATCGACGGCGCGTGCGGCGGTGGCGGTGCGGACCCTGGAGGCGACCGGAATGGTCCCCGCCGCCCGGCTCGCGGCTCTAGGGTATGGGGATAGCCGACCCGTGGCTCCGAATGACACGCCCGAGGGTAAAGCCAAGAACCGTCGGGTAGAGATCGTTTTTACGCCGGCGAAGAGCCGGTAACCGGGACCGGGGGCGGAATCGTCCCAGGGACGACCCCGGAATCATCCGCAGTTTCCACGGAAAGAGGTCCATCGTACCACGTGACACTAATGACTTCCTGTTCCGCCCAATGGGGACCGTGCACGGCGTTTTTCGGGGCATGAAAGTAAGAGCCGGGGCCATAGGCAACTTTTCCCTCGATCCATTTTCCTTTCAGCACCACGACCGATTCGGAAGTTTGCGGGTGCCGGTGGGCGGGGATGACCGTTCCCGGGGCGAAACGGCGCAGGAGAAAGCGTGCCCCGGTGTTGGGATCATGGGAAAGGGGCGCGAATTCGACGCCGGGATAGGGACCCGGTTGCCAGAGAGTGGTGTTGGGCAGACGGAGGATGGGGAACATCCAGGCACCCTGCCCGAACGATTTCTTCCTGACAACCGCCCGAGCCTTTAAGATTGGGATGATGGCTTCCCCGACACCGCCCTCCTCCACCCAGGGGTACATTGGGTTGTTGCGACTGGCCGGAGAAATCGGGCGGGAACCGGCCCTGCGGGGGCTGTTGGAGCGGATCCTGCAAAAGAGCCGTCCATGGATGCGGGCGGAAGCCTGTTCGATCTTCTTACCCGATCCGGCGACCGGGGAGCTGGTCATCCATTCGGCCCACGGAAACAGTGCGCCTCAACTGGGAAGTTTGCGGGTTCCCCGGGGGGCGGGAATCGTTGGAGCGGCCATGGCGGAAAAAAAGATGATCCGGGTGGATGATGTGGATCAGGACGCCAGGTTTTTCGCCAAGGCGGACGAGCAGACGGGGTGGAAAACCCGGGCGCTGCTGGCGGCTCCCCTGTTGGACGGGGAGCAGTGCATCGGGGTGATTGAATTCCTCAATCCGGAGGGGCGGGCGGCCTTCACCAAGGAGGATGAGGAGCTGATGGAGTACTTTTCCGGCTTGGTCTCGGCCGCCCTGGTCCGGATCCGGGCTCACGATGCCGCGGTGGAGCGGGCCCAGGTGCAGCGGGATCTCGATTTGGCCCGCGAGATGCAACAGGGGCTCCTGCCCCAACAGTTTCCCAGCCCGGAGCAAAGTCCAAAAGTGGAGTTGTATGCCCGGCTGGATCCGGCCAAGGAGGTCAGCGGGGATCTCTATGACTTTTTTCCGGTGGAGGCCGGAAAATTTTGCTTCGTGGTTGGAGATGTTTCCGGAAAGGGCGTGGCGGCAGGGCTGTTCATGGCGGTGACGCGCACCCTGATCCGGGCCACCGCCATCCCGGGCCGTGGGCCCCTGGAGATCCTGCAGCGGGTCAACGCCCAGCTTTGTGCTGAAAATCAGGCCAGCCTTTTCGTGACCATGATTCTGGGGATCCTCGACACGAACACGGGCCGGATGGTTTACGGCCAAGGGGGACATAATCCGCCGATTCTGGTTCCGAGTCATGGGGAGCCGGTTTATGAGCCCTCGGGGGGCATGCCCCTCGGCGTTTTTGAAGATGCCAAGTTTGGGGAGCGCCAACTGGAGTTAAAGGCAGGGGAGTCTCTTCTTGTGTACACCGACGGGGTCACCGAGGCGATGAACCCCCAGCGGGAACTTTTCGGCGAAGAGCGGCTGAAGGAGGCGGTTCGCGGCCAGGCGAAGTTATCGGCCGAGAAGCTGGCCGAGCAGGTGGTCCAGGCCGTCGCCCAATTTGCCCGGGGGGCCGAGCCCTCGGACGACATCACTCTCCTGGCGTTGAAGCACCGGCAGGGATGAGTCCGGACCTGCGCAAGCAGATCTGGGCGGAAATGCAGGCCACCGGCGACCGGCTGCAGGGCGTCCTTCCGGTGGATCCCCGACATCCCCAAGGCAGAAATTCCCATGCCCATGTGGCCGGATGTGTGAAGGAGAGGTTTGGCTGCAGTTACAAGGATCTGCCGGATGAGCGGGCGGACGAGGTCAGAAAGTATCTGGTGGAGTTGGAGGCAGCGGAGCGGGGGGGGGTAACAAATGTGCGCCCTTGAATTAGGGTAACCCGGGGAGGGCCCGCGGGCGGCGGATCTGCCCCGATCAGTCGATCAGATGGGCCTGGCGAAGAGGCTCGAGATCCGGATCCTCGTGGGCGAGTTTCTCCAAGTCATGGTTGAGTTCGATGGCCCGGCGAACGTGGGTTTGGGCGGCGTTGAGGTCTCCCCGCTGGGCGGCGTAGCACCCCAGGTTAAACTGGATCAGGGGATCCTTGGGGTGCAGGGAAGCAGCCTCGGAAAGGATTTTGGAAGCCGTTTCGATGCAGTCACTCCGGCGTTTGGCGAAGGCCCACGCGACAAACCAGCGAGCTTCGTTCGGGTGGGAGGAGGCCAGTTTGGCTGCCAGGGAAGCGGCCTCGGACCACTTTTGTCCCCGTTCGAGCAGGCGCAATTTGAATTCCATGACTCCGCCGTCGGATGCCATCGAGGGGGAGAGATGCTCCAACTCATCCAAGGCGTCGTTGACCATGCCGAGGTTGGCGTAACCCACCGCGCATTCGGCATGCTTGAAATCTTCCCGCAACTGAATCAACCGGCTCACACTTCATCTTATCACAAAAGGTGTGAAAATTAAAGAGGCCATAACGCAAAGTGTTGAAAATCAGCGGTTTAAATTTAGAGATTTCCAGTCTACCCACCCGACCAGAATGGCATGAGGCAGAGTAAGTACAGCGAGGAGGATGAGGTAGGTTCCCACCCACTGTTCCAAATTTACGGGATGAAGGCCGAGAAAGGCGGGCAAGGCAGGTAACAAGGCCAAGGTGGCGACGGTGAGGGGAACGGCAAAAAGAAGGAGACGGCCCAAGGAATTTACCCAGACCTTAGGTTCCGAGGAGGATTTCAGACGGTCGCGAATTTCGGCCAAACGCAGGAGGTGTCGCCAGGCATGGAAGGCAACGAAGTAAGTTCCTACTCCCACCAAGGGGGGGGTCAGGCTGAGGAGGAGCAGAAGAAGAATGGTTTCCCCCCATTCCGTCTTTCCCGGCCTTGAGGCCAAGGTCAGAAAGAACGGGACGATGAGAAGGCTTTGGAAAAAGACCGGGGAGGGGGCGGGCCCGGCCGCGGGCGCCATCAGAAGGACCACCCTCCAAGCTTCCAGGGTGTGGAAGGCAAAGGGGGCCAGCATGACCCAGAGCCCCCGGCCCAGACCAAAGGAAAGCCAGCGGAGACCGGGTGGGAAACGCAGCGATGCATCGGCCGTTCCCCAGTGCCAAGCGGTGAGCAGCAAAAAGAATACGGTGGCCCCGAAGGGGGCCATTTTCCAGACGAGCAGATACACAAAGGAGATCGTCAGATAGAGAATAAAAAAAATCACCAGAAACGGGATGCGGGAGGGGTGCCGTTCCAGCCAACCCGGGATCCATGGATCACAGGCGCCATGGGGAACGCCGAGGATCACCGCCGAGGACAAAAAGAAGAGGGGGGCTAAGCCGAAGGTCTGGGCTGGAAACAGGAAGCCCAACAGTCCCAAGAGCCCCGCCAGGGTCCAGGGGATCGTCCGGTGGAGCAGGAGAGGCATCAAGTCAGGTTAGGGTTCCGAATTCCGCGGGAAAAGCGGGGGAAAAGAAACGGGGGATCCCCGAAGGGATCCCCCGTCGCATTGCGGAAACGTTTTCCGCAAATCAGGCAGGAATCTTATTTGCCGCGTTTGGCGAGATTCCAGACCACCAGACCGAAGCCAATCTTGTTGATGGCGTCGCCGATGTTGTAGACGACGTTCATATTGGCAGCCAGTTCGGTGGAACCGCTGAGGACGTTGCCCGGAAGAGTCATGTACCCGATCGGGTAGATGGCCCAACCGATGAGCACAAAGCCCCGCAGCAGGTTAAAGGCGCGGCGGACGTTGGCGTCGCTGCTGCCGTCGGCCAGCTGTTTGGCCTCGCCGAAGAAGATCTCATAGACGATACCGGCCCAGCCGATCGTGGAGATCACTCCCCAGCCGAAGTTCTCGAAGCCACGGATCGGCTTGCCGATCTCGGCCGAAACTTCGCCGATGTAACCGGCGACGAGCATCAGGACCGAGTAGCCGATCAGACGCCAGAGCATGTTGACGCTGGCCCCGGCGGCCCGGAGAAGGAGGTAAAACTCCGTGCACATGAGCGGCACCGTGAGGAGCCAGTCGATGTACCGGAATTCGGTGGGGGATGCCACGGCGGCGTTGTTTCCGGTGAATGTGGTCACCCAGAATTCGCGCATATACCAGTAATGCGCTGCCGCGATGGTGGTGATGAGACCGCTGATGAGAAGCGACAGCTTCCACTTGTCCGAGACGGTAGCCCGCTCGAAGAAGAAGAAGACCGAAGCCGCAAACATGGCCATGGTCCCGATGAAAAAGGTGAACCCGACGAGGTCACCTTGCTGAAGTGCAGTTGCTGCTAACATATCTGTTTTCCTCCTTCTGCCCGTGAGGGCGTTTGCTTGGATGGCGATACTTGAAGAGGAGGCGGTGGCATGCAAGGGCAAAGAAGGGGGAACAGGGAGGAATTTGTGAAAAGAAAATATGTAAAAAGTAGTAAAATCTAAGCCCTTTTCGCCTTTTTCCAAAGCTGATCCAGTTCCTTCGGAGTCATCGAAGCAGTTTTTCGGTTTTTCCGGGCTGCCATGGCCTCCACTTTGCGGACCCGGTCGTGGAATCGCCGGGTGGCGTCCCGCAAAGCGGTCTCGGCATCGACCTTCCGGTGTCTCGCAAGATTCACGAGGGTGAAGAGGACATCGCCGAGTTCCCGGGAGAAAGCAGGGCCCTGGGATCCGGTTTGGGCAAGTTCCCGAAGTTCCTCCCGGATTTTGGCCGGAATTCCTTTTTTCGGGTCCGGCCAATCAAAGCCGGCACGGGATGCCCGCCGCTGGAGGTTTTGGGCATACAGCAAGGCAGGGAGGCTCCGGGGCACCCCATCCAGGCAGCTTTTTCGCGAGGGTTTTTCCTGCTGTTTGAGCTGGTGCCAACGCCGGAGAACCTGCGAAGGGTTGTGCAGTTTTTCGCGGCCGAACACATGGGGGTGCCGGCGAATCAGTTTTTCCGCCAGTTCCCGGGCGACTCCGTGAAAATCAAAGGCCTTCCTCTCCCGGGCGAGCTGTGCGTGGAAAAGCACATGGAGGAGGACATCCCCCAACTCCTCCTTCAACGCATGGTCATCTCCCTCATCAATGGCTTCCAGAAGCTCATAAACCTCCTCGAGGATCATCGGCCGGAGGGAGCGGTGGGTCTGCTTGCGATCCCAAGGACATCCCCGGGGACTCCGCAACCGGGCCATGATTCGGGTCAAGGATTGGGCTTCGCGCATTCTCTTGCACTACGGGGGCTACGGCGGTTCGTCGAGCCGGAGCGTGACGAATTCTCCGGAATGGTTATCATTATCCCTTGAGCAAATTCATTTCTCCGCAAGCCTCCTGGCCCTCCCTGATCGAACAGCATCGGAAAGCCGTCCCGGAGGCCTATGGTCCCGAGGGCAATCTTTACAACCTGATTGGCGGGAAGTGGGGCCAGCCAGGGCACGGGAAACTCTTCCTCAGCCCGGTTGATGCCACGCCCCTGGGTCGGTATCCAATGATCAGGCTCGAGGCTGCCCGGGTCGCCGCAGAGGAGGCCGAGAAGGAGTTTCATACCTGGTCCCAGGTGGATCTGGACGAAAGAAAACGGCGGGTGGCGGAGACGCTGGATGACATTGAGAAGCACGGGGACCTCCTGGCCAAAACGCTGATTTGGGAAATCGGCAAGCCGTACCTGCAGTCGAAGGTCAGCGTGGAGCGGTGTGTTTCCGGGGTGCGCTGGTATCTCAAAGAGATCGAGAAAATGATGGAAGGGCGCCGCCCGATCGGCCTGATCTCGAACATCGCCTCATGGAACTATCCGCTATCGGTGTTGGTCCATGCGGTGCTGGTGCAGTGCCTGGCGGGCAACTCGGTCATCGCGAAAACGCCCACGGATGGGGGAATCCATGCGGTGACCCTGGCCCTGGCCTTGGCCCGGAGACGCGGACTTCCGGTGAGTTTGGTCAGCGGTTCCGGGGGGGAGCTCAGCGACGCCCTGGTGCGCAATGATGCGATCGCCTGTCTGGCCTTTGTCGGCGGGAAAAACAACGGGCGGGAAATCGCCAACGCCTTTTACGACCGCTCCAAGCGCTACATGCTCGAGATGGACGGGGTGAACTGTTACGGGGTCTGGGATTTTTCCGACTGGAAAAGTCTGGCGGCGCAGATCAAGAAAGGGTTCGAGTACGGCAAACAGCGCTGCACGGCCTACCCCCGGTACGTGGTGCAGCGGGCCCTGTTCCCCAAGTTTCTCGAAATGTATCTCCGGGTGGTGCAGTCGTTGCAGGTGGGAAATCCCCTGCTGGTGGAAAAGGCGGAGGATCCTTTGCCGGCGCTTGATTACGGACCGCTCATCAACAGCCGGAAGGTGGAGGAGTTGCGGGTGCAGATCAGCGAGGCGGTGGCCGGCGGGGCGGTGGCTTTGTATGAGGGGGCCCTGGATGAATCCCGTTTCACGCCGAACCAGGACAATTCGGCTTACCTGGCTCCCGTGGCGCTGCTGAACCTGCCGCGCAACTGCAAATTATATCACGGGGAGCCTTTTGGTCCGGTGGATTCCGTCGTCGTGGTGGACAGCGTGGACCAGATGATCGCGGAGATGAACGTCTCCAACGGATCGCTGGTCTCCAGTTTGGCCACGGACGATGCCCAACTACCCAAGCAGGTGGCGGGAGACCTCCGCTGCTTCAAGTTTGGGCACAACAAGGTCCGCTCCCGGGGGGATAATGAGGAGAGTTTTGGCGGGTTTGGACAGTCGTGGAAGGGTTGCTTTGTCGGAGGCCGCTATCTGGTGGAGGCGGTGACCGCTGGTCCCGCCGGAGAGCGGTTGAAGGGGAACTTTCCGGATTACGTGCTCCTGCCGGAGCAGCGCTGACGGCTTAGCGGACGCTGCGGCCCGCCGGACGGCGGTTGATCAGCCAAAGGCTGACCGCGACCAAGAGGATGATCAGACCGCTGATGACCAACTCCACCATGTAGTGCTGAAACTTCAGGGGATCAAGGGTCTGCCCCTCCGTCTCGGTGACGGAAAGCGAGGCGCCGATGGTGAGAATGCGGCGGGTGACGCTGATTCCGGCGATCACCAGAAAGGGGTTCAAATCCTGAATGCCCACATCGTGGACGGGGGAAACGAGCAGGCGGGTGACGGTGCGGAGAAGCTCCATTACGATCATGATGAGGAGCACCTCGTTGATCAGGGTGATGAGAATGGAGAAGAACGGTTGGTTGACCGAGGTGATGAGGAATTTGACGAGATAGGCGGCGATTGCGCCGGCGAGGAAAAGAAGAAGCAGGGCCACCCCGCCGTAGGTAAAGGTTTCTCCCCGGTGAATCAGGCGGAGCAGCTTTTGGGCGGCAGAGGCGCGTGGGACCAGAGGGGGCACCCCTTAAGGCTGGTCCGAATCAGGCGGGTGGCAAGAGGCGAGTCTTAGAAAAAGGCAAGGGCGGAGGGCTTTGGGTTGGGGGGTTGGGCGAGTTGCGGTAAACTCGGTCCATGGCCCAAGTGACCCTCTTTTACGATGCGGACTGTGGCTTCTGCCAAGGGAGCGTGGAGTGGTTGCTGGCCCGGGCTCGGCCCGACACGTTTGATCCCGTGGCCTATCAGGATGAGCCGGGGTTATGGAAATTTCCGATGGTGGACCGGAATCTGGCCGACAAGGGAATCCAGGCCTTGGGGCCGGATGGGAAGTTAAGGCGAAAAGCGGAGGCCACCGCTTACTGCCTGACTTTTGTGCCCGGCTGGCAGTGGCTGGGGAGGTTGATCCAGTTTCCATTGGTCACGCCCTTGGCTTCCTTGGGATATGCGATCGTGGCCCGGAACCGGCATCACATCTCCCGTTGGATGGGACGGGCCTCCTGCCGGGTTCCTCCCCGCGCCGAGGGGTGAGTCTGGAATCTCTGCGGCGGGAAATTACCGCCTGTCGTCGTTGTCCCCGGCTGGTCCGTTGGCGGGAAAAAGTGGCGAAAGAAAAAAAAGCGGCTTACCAAGGGGAAACTTATTGGGGCAAGCCGGTTGCGGGGTGGGGGGATCCGGAGGCCCGGATTGTGGTGGTCGGTCTGGCCCCGGGTGCGCATGGGGCCAACCGGACGGGGAGAATGTTTACCGGGGATGAGTCAGGACGCTGGCTCTACCGGGCCTTGTGGCGGGCCGGTTGGGCGAGTCAGCCAGAGAGCGCGGGCCGGGATGACGGATTAAAACTCCAAAACGTCTGGATCACCGCCCCGGTGAAGTGTGCTCCCCCGGACAACCGGCCGACCCCACGCGAGCGGGATCATTGCGCGGGTTTTTTTGAAAGGGAACTTAAGCTTTTGAAATCGGCCCGGGTCTTTTTAGCCTTGGGCGGTTTTGGATTTGAGGCAGTGGTCCGGGTTTTTGGTCTGCATCCCAAGCCCAAGTTTGGCCACGGCGTGGAGGTGGCATTGGCAGGGGGGAAGTGGTTGGTGGGCTCCTACCATGTCAGCCAGCAGAACACGTTCACGGGGCGGCTAACGGAATCCATGTTGGACGCGGTGATGCAGAAGGCAGCCCGGAGGGCTGGCTTGTCAGGTGGAAAGGGCTGAATTATCATTTCCCCTTAAGCGCTCGTGGCGAAACTGGCAGACGCACTACCTTGAGGTGGTAGCGGGGCAACCCATGGAGGTTCAAATCCTCTCGAGCGCAGCGCAGCAAGCGAGAGAAGCCATTTTCGCGGAGCGGTAATCTGATTGGGCTTAGGGAAAAAGGAGCCAAATCCTCTCGAGCGCAGCGCAGCAAGCGAGAGAGTCCCATCCCGCGGAGCGGAATGCGATTGGCGCCGGGGTCGGTGTGCGGGGCGCAAATCCTCTCGAGCGCACTTCAGGATGAAGTAGTTTGAACTCATGGCTGATTCCGAGCGTTCGATTGAATTTGAATTTGTCCGTGCCACCGAAAATGCCGCTCTCAACGCCATGCGGTTCATCGGCAAAGGGGAAAAAGAGCAGGCGGACGCCGCCGCCTGTGATGCCATCCAGGGGGTTTTCGATCTGATCGATATCCGCGGCGAGGTCGTCATCGGCGAAGGAATCAAAGACAAGGCGCCCGGGATCTTTTTGGGGGACAAGCTCGGCAAATGGGGCCCCCAGGATCCGATCTTCAACATCGCCCTCGATCCGATTGACGGCACCACCAATCTTTCCAAAGGATCCCCCAATGCCATTTCCGTCATGGCGGCGGCGGAGGCCCCGGCGGGATCTCCCCAACCGGTCATGCGTAATTTGCCGAGCTACTACTCCCACAAAGTCTCCTATGGGCCGGTGGTGGCAGAGTTTCTCCGGAAGGAGGATCCCCAGGCCAACTTTCTGGACGCCCCATTGGAGGAGACGCTGCCCCGCATGGCCCAGATTCTTCGGAAGAGGACCAGCGACATGGTGGTGCTCGTCTTGGATCGGCCGAGAAACCAAGCCTTTGTCGATGCGATCCGCCGCTGCGGTGCCTCCCTGCGGACGATCGGGGACGGGGACATCACGGCGGCGGTGGCGCCGTCCCTGCCGGATTCCGGGATCGACCTTTATGTGGGCATTGGGGGATCGCCCGAGGGGGTGCTCACGGCCGCCGCCTTGCGGGCACTGGGCGGTGAGCTTCAGCTGCGCATGTGGTTTCCCAATCCCGAGGCCAAAGCCCGGGAAGTTCAGGGCGTGCCGGAATCGGAAATCCAAAGAATTTATCGTTGTCGGGACATTGTCGCAGGGGACAGCGCGATCTTTTCCGCGACAGGGATTATTGAAAGCCCCCTGCTCCCCGGGGTGAAACTAATCGGCCACAAGGCGATCACCCACACCATCCTGATGCGGGCCAGAAGCCAGACGGTTCGGTATATCCGCGCGGTCCACGATCTCGAAAAAAAGACCATTCACCTCCGCAGCCGGGGCGGGATCGGGCAGGAGTCGAAAATCGGCAAGAGTTAAGCGGCCGGGCGCGCTTTTTCCTCACGCAGACGCAACTGTCCGCAGGCGGCGTCAATATCGTGGCCCTTTTCCCGGCGCACAGTGACGTCCACGCCCGCGTCCCGAAACACTTGGTGAAACCGGCGAATCACGGGATCGGAGGGCCTTTCGTAGGGGAGGCCCTCGACGGTGTTGTAGGGAATAAGGTTCACCTTGGCGTGGAGTCGGCGGGCGTGATGGACGACGGCTCGAGCCTCGGCCGGATCGTCATTCAGATCGCGGAGCAAAATGTATTCAAAGGTGACCATCTTCCGCTTGGCGCGGGCGAAGGTTTCACAGGCGGGGATCAGTGTTTCCAGGGGATACTTGCGATTCACCGGCATAATTTTATCCCGCGTCTCGTTGGTGCCGGCATGGAGGGAAAGGGCGAGCCGGAATTGACCGGGAACCTGGGCTAACTCTTCGATTTGCGGGGCCAGTCCGCTGGTCGAAACGGTGAGATGCCGGGCCCCGATCCCCACCCCTTCCGGGGAGGTCAGAATCTCCATGGCCGCCCGTAAGCGTGGCAGATTGGCCAAGGGCTCTCCCATGCCCATAAAGACAAGGTTGTCCGGCCGGCGGCCGGCAATTTTGGCGGCCCCCAGCACTTGCCCGAGGATTTCGGCGGCGGTGAGGTTCCGACGCCAGCCGTCAAGGCCGCTGGCGCAAAAACGGCAGCCGTAAGCGCAGCCAACCTGGCTGGAGACGCAAAGGGTGAGGCGACCGCTCCTCTTGCCATCCTGTCCAGGAGTGGCCGGAATCAGGACCGATTCCAGCAGGGAGCCATCGCCCAACCGCCAGAGAATTTTGCGGGTGGTATCGGCGGAGCCTTGGATTTTGACCGGCTCAACGGCGGCCAATCGGAACTTTCCGGCCAGTTCGGCCCGAAGGCCCGCAGGCAGGTTCGACATCTCCTCAAAAGAGGCGGCGAACCGTTGGAAGATCCATTCCCGAACTTGTTTTTCCCGCCAGGGCTCGGCACTGGGGAGCTTCCACTCCGCGACGGGAGTGTCGAGAAGGAGTGGATTCACCGGCCCGTTCAGCGGGCTCCGCGGCCCAAAAGAACTGCCGGAATCGTGCGCAGGAGTATCTCGAAATCGAGCCAAAGGGACCATTGGTCAATATACTCCAAATCCAGCCGGACCCAGTCGCCAAAATCCTTCACCTCGTTGCGCCCGGAGATTTGCCAGAGGCAGGTAATCCCGGGGCTGACGCTGAGCCGGCGGCGCTGGGCATTGGCGGTCATGGCGAGGGTCTCGTAGGTGGGCAGGGGACGCGGGCCGACCAGGCTCATCTGTCCGAGAAAGACGTTGAGGAGCTGGGGAAGCTCGTCGAGGGAGGTCCGGCGAAGAAACGCGCCGACGCGGGTCACCCGGGGATCTTTTTTGATCTTGAACACGGGGCCCTGCATTTCGTTCAAAGCGTCCAACTCGCTTTTCCGCATCTCCGCATCGCTTTGCATGGTGCGGAACTTGTACATGGTGAAGGGATCCCCGTGTCGACCGCTCCGGCGCTGCCGGAAAAGCGCCGGGCCAGGGGACTCAAGCTTGATCGCGATCCAAAGAATCAGGAAAAGGGGCAGGAGCAAAATCAAAAGCAGGGCGGAGGCGATCCGGTCAAAAAGCACCTTGGCCACGGATTGCCAGGTGCCGGCGCGGGTGGAGCGGAAAACCAAAAGATTGCGGCTCATGATTTCCTCAAACTGGGCGCGGGCGATCTGGGTACCGACGAAATCCGTGCTGAGCCACGCCTCCACCCCTTCTTCCTCGCAGGCCTGGATCGCTTGGGCAGCCCAGTTCATGTGGCGGGTCGTGACTTCAAACAGAACAATTCCGGCGGAATCCTCATGCAGGGCCCGAACAAAATCCCCGATCGGCACGGAGTTGGCCGGCAGGGTGCGGGTGATACGGACTCCCACCGGGGCATCGGAAAACAGATTGATCCAGCGGTCAGCCTGGTCCGCCGACTCTGTGACCAAAAGGAGCCGGACGGAGTACTGATCGGAGCGGCGGCGAAAAAGACGGAAGCGGGAGAAGATGCTTTCGCGAAGCACAAGAAAAAGAAAAAAAATCGGGACGAAAACCATGAAAACGATTCGACTGGGGGACTGCTTGAAGAAAAAGATCACCGACACCCCCACAAGAAACAGGATCAGCCCGGCCTCCGCCATGGCGGTCCAGTTTGCCTGGCGTCCCCGGCTCGCAAAGTGACGGTAAAGGCCCCGGCGACTCAGGACGGGCGGAGCCATCAGAGCCATCAGTACGATGTAAGGGATGTAGATCTGAAATTCACCGATTTCGCGGGATTCGAGGGGCAAGATATCCGGCAAAAGATAAACGCGGATCAAGTAGGCCGAGATCATGGCAGCTCCCGCCAGCAGGCCGTCGATCAGCTGGAGCCAGATCCGAATTTGGCGAACGTCACCCAGGTTCATGCGAGTCCTGAAATTGCCTGTCCTGTCAGGACCCGCCAAGCCCTGGGGAGATATTTGGCCACGTCCGAGGCGAGAACGGCCGGGCCTCCCTGGCCCTCGGCGAGGTCCGCGGCGAGGCCATGCCAACTCACGGCCAGCCGAGCGGCGTCAAAAGGTGCATACCCCGCGGCCAACAGGCCCCCGATTAACCCGGCCAGCAAATCCCCCATGCCAGCCGTGGCTTGGGCGGGTCCGCCGGAGCCGTTATGACTGAGGGGGTGGTCTGAGGAAGCGACCAAGGTATGGGGTCCTTTAGCGACCAAAAGCGTGTGGGGGTGACGATCCAGCCAAAGGCGGGCGGCTTCTGCCCGATCCCGGATTTTCTGCCCGGTTAAGCGGGCCAGTTCCCCCGCATGCGGAGTCAGAATCACGGGAACCTTGGCGGCGGCCAGCCACTCGGGATGCGAAGCCACGCCCTCCAGCGCCCCCGCATCCAGCACAACCGGCACGGTCGATGCGGGTAAAAGACGGGACAAAAAGTCGGACAGAGCTTGGGAAGGGGGGAGTCCGGGCCCAACCACCAAGGCGTTGGCCTGTTTGCAAAAAGCCTCCAACTCGGGCGGCGTGCCGTCCGCATGTGGGGAAAGTAAAAGTTCTGGTCGACGGGAGGAGATCCATGAAGAGATGGAGCGATCCGTGAAGAGCCGCACGTAGCCGGCGCCCGAGCGAAGTGCGCCTGCAGAGGTGAGAAGTGAGGCGCCGGGATAAGTTCCCGAGCCGGCCCAGAGATGAACCGTGCCGGCGGAATGCTTATGGAGATCACCCCGGCGGGGTCGGATATATGGAGCCGTCTCTGGCGGGAGAAAAAACTCCGCCATGGTTTTGGGTGCGGGCACTCCGAAATCGATGGGTACGCCGCGCAGGCGACCCACCTGGGGCAGTGCCAGATCCTTCAGGCAACCGGATTTGACAGAGCCGAGAGCGATGGTGAAGTCGGCGAAGAATACGGCCCCCGGCGCATGCCCTTCGGAAGGATGTAATCCGGTGGGCAGATCCAGCGCGACCAACAAATCGGTGCCGCGCCTCTCCTTGGCAATCCAGTTCAGGATGGCGGTTTCCGGCGGGCGCGGAGGCGGAACTGCTCCCAGGCCAAGGAGGCCATCGACGACAAGGCGTGGGCCGCTCGCCTTGAGGAACTGTTCGGGTTTAGCCGGCCAAACGAGGGCCTTCTTCCAGACTTTGGCCTTTACGCGAGGGTCGGGGTGGTGACGTTTCCCGGGAGTGCGCGAAAGAAGCAGTTCCGTCTTCCAACCCAGCCCCTTGAGTGCCAATGCCAGAAGAACGGCGTCGTCCCCGTTGTGACCGGGGCCCACCAAGAACAGCGCCTGCCCCGGGGTAGGCAAATGGGGGCGAATTTCCCTCAAAGCACCGTCCACCGCCTGTCGCAACAGGTCTTTCATGCGAGCGCCTTCGCGGAGGCTCTTTTCCTCCCACGTGCGGGCTTGGGCTGGAGAGAGGACGATCATGGGCCGAGAAGTGCGACTGTGGCCGCGGAGTGAGTGCGGGTGTGGGTCAGGGTGACCAGAGCCCGGACAACCCCCCGCGTTTTGGCGAGATCGGCGCCGGCGGCGTGAAAGCGAAGAAACGGTTCTCCGGAGGAGTGGCGACCAATTTCCATGCCGAGCCAGGGTAAAGCCTTGCCGATCCCGGTCCCAAAAGCCTTGGAGGCGGCCTCCTTGGCGGCGAAGCGGGCGGCGAGATGGGTGGCCGGCCGTGCCTGACCCTGTGCGTAAGCGACCTCCGAGGGATGGAAGATCCGATGGAGGAAACGGTCGCCGAATTTGCTGAGAGAGTCCTCGATCCGGTCGATTTCGACCAGATCCATGCCCAGCCCAAGCAGCCGCTCCGCGCTCATTTGCCGGCGATGGCTCCAAGGAAATCGCGGACGCTGCGTTCCAAGCCCACCGTGAGGGCGTGGCTGACGAGCGAGTGACCGATATTCAGGGTGTGGAGGTGGGGGACGCGGAGAAGTTCCGGCAGATTGGAGAGGCGAAGACCATGGCCGGCATTGACCTGGAGACCGAACTGGTGAGCCTGACGCGAGGCTTTTTCCAAACGAGCCAACTCAGCCTGAAGCCCGGCGGGATCGGCGTCGGCGAAGCGGCCAGTATGGAGCTCAATGACCGGGGCGCAGACGGCCGCGGAGGCCGCAACTTGCGGGGGATCGGGATCGATGAAGAGGCTGACGAGAATGCCGGCCTCGCGAAGTTTTTGGACGATGGGGCCGAGGGATTTTTCCTGCCCGGCCGCATCCAATCCGCCCTCGGTGGTGACCTCGGCACGGTTTTCCGGAACCAGACAGACCTCGGAGGGCTTCAGGCGGAGCGCAAACTCAACCATGGCGGGCGTGGCCGCCATTTCCAGGTTGAGTCGGTCGCGAAACTCACGGCCGATCCGCAGGACGTCATCGTCCTGGATGTGCCGGCGGTCCTCCCGGAGGTGGACAGTGAGCGAGTGGGCCCCCGCGGCAAGGCACAGGCGGGCCGCCCGAAGGGGATCCGGTTCCGGAGCCGAGGCGGCGGCGTGGTTCCGGTAGCGGGCCTGCCGCAACGTGGCGATATGGTCAATATTCACGCCCAAGCGAATCATCGGGTAAGGATACCACCCTATCGGGGTTGAGTTGAGCCGGAAGTTGACCGTTCGTCTGCGCCTGGAAAGAGGCTAGGATCCCAAGGTGAACGCCAAGGAGAAGGTGCTGGCCCGACGGATTCTTGAGGCAGGCCGAGGGGGGCCGAAGGAAGAGCTTTTGGAGGGAGTTCCAGACGGAAGGGACTGGGCCGCAGAGTTGCGCGAGGCCGGCTTGGACAAGATTTGGGAGTTGGAGCGGACTCTGGTCCCGGTGGTGGCGGCGATGCGGGAGAGGGGATTCGGCATCGACATAAAAAAATTGGAGGCCTTGGCCGCATCGGCGGAGCTGAAACGTCAGGAAACGGAGAAAAAAGTGAAGCAAGAGTTGGGCGCTGAACTGAATCCGCGGAGCCCGAAGCAGGTCAAGGAGGCGCTGGAAAAACGGGGTCTTAAGCTCAAGTCGACCGACGAAGTGGCTTTGGTGATGTCCGGGGATCCCGCGGCGGAGCTGGTTCTGCGTAGCCGGGCGGCGGAAAAGCGTGCCCAGATGATCGCCTCCTACCGGGAAGCGGTCGGCAAGGACGGGCGGATCCATGCGGATTTCGATCCGCTCGGCACCGCGACCGGGCGTTTTTCCTGCCGCGAACCAAACCTGCAGAATGTGGGTCGGGATGCGGAGATGCGCTCCTGTTTTGTGGCCGGGCCGAAGCAGATCCTGGTGATTGCGGACTACTCGCAGATTGAACTCCGGGTGGCGGCCTTCGTGGCCAAAGAAGAGTCGATGCTGGCGGCGTTCCGGTCCGGGCAGGACATCCATGCTTTGACCGCCGGGAAGCTTTCAGGGAAGCCGGCGGAAAAGGTTGGTGAGGAGGAAAGGAAACTTGCCAAGGCAGTGAATTTTGGACTGCTCTATGGGATGTCCGCCCGGGGCTTGGCAGAATATAGCCGCATCTCGTTCGGTTTAACGCTGGGGGAGAAGGAGGCGCGGGAGTTTCGGCAGAAATTCTTCCACGCCTATCCGGCATTCGAACGGTGGCACCATGAGGCCCGGCAGGCGGCGGAAGATGCGATGGTGATGGAAGTACGAACCTTGTATGGACGGCGTCGCTGGTTGCCGCTTCCCGGAGGGAGAATGGACTGGGTCAGGTTTACGGCCTTGGTGAATACTCCCGTCCAGGGCAGTTGCGGGGATGCCATCAAACGGGCCATGGTGGCGCTGGCCGACGTGCCTTTGGTCAGCACGGTGCACGACGAACTGATCGTGGAGGTTCCGGAAGAGGAGGCGGCGACCATGGCCGACCGGTTGGTCGGGGCGATGCGGGCAGGCTTTTCGGGAATGGTGCCGGAGGATCTCATCGGAGTGGTGGTGAGGCGGACGATAAGTTGGGGCGGGTAAAAGTTGTTCCCAACCTGAGAACAGGGGGGGGAACGCGGGGTTGCCCCCCCTTGTCGGAATCCCATACGATTTAGGAGTATGTCGGAAAATAATCCGATCCCGTCTGTGCTGTCCAAAGAGATGCTGTTGGAGATCGGCGGATGGCGGGCGATGCAGGAAGGACGCTCCCTTTGGGAGGCGGGTAAAGTGATGTCGGTCGAGTGGATCGATCCCGTCCTCGGAGGGGTGGTCCAGGCCGGCACCGGCACCGTCAACGCCCGTCTGAAGCTTGGGAAACGGTTGGCCGACGTGGAAAATCTCTGCAGCTGTCGGCAAGCGCGTGAATACGGCACGGTCTGCCCGCATGTGATTGCCCTGAGCCTGAAATATCTGGAACGAAACGGAAAAGCTGCGACGGCGCCTGCGCCCCGCCTGAACGGTCATGTCGCCGGTCCGGTGGCGGCGGCGGCCCGGGCTTTGGCTCCCCGTTTTCCAAGGGTTTTGGGACAACTGGCCGGCAAAGCGTCCAAGCCGCTGTCGTTAGAGGTGCATTTACCGCTCGATCTGGGCAAGGCGTGGCGGGCAGGAAAGATTCCGCTCACGGTGGAGGCCTCGGTTGACGGGGGGCCGACCAAGGGTTTGGACGCAGTGCCGGTCGACAAAGTTGAGCCCTATATTGTGGACGAGTCCGATGCGGCCCTGCTCACCATGTTGGAAAAGATGGAGGGAGCCTCGGTTCACGGAGAAGCAGAACTCACGGCGGCAGACCGGGATCTGTTTTTTCCCGTGCTGCTCGGGCATCCACGGGTGTTTGTGGGACGGCGGAAACATCTGGCCGTCAGCCGGGCGGTGCAGGGCACGCGGCTCAAAGCAGATCTCGACGATGCAGGTGTCCTGCATTTGGAAATTGTTCCCGCGCCGAAGGGGCCGGAGGGAAGTGAGGTCCTGGAGGCCGCCCACGGACGTTGGCGCCTGGATGGGGAACATTTGGAGCTCTTGGACAGTCTGCCGCAGGCCTATGACGGGTTGCGAAAAGGACCCCGCTCGGTCGCTCGGGACGGATTGGCGAATTTTCTGCAAAGAGAAATGCCCTTATTGGAGCGCCATGTGCGTCTGGAGGCCGGGGAGCGGCTGCGCCAGCTGCAGTTTGAAACCATGTTGCCAAAGATCCGGGTGGAGCTGGACGGGCTCCTCTCCGGCGTCAGCTGCCAACTCGAAGCGGTCTATGGAAATGAAAGCCACATCCTCACCGGCATGCCCGGCCAGAATGAAGGCATGGACTCCTGGGTGCCGGATGCCGGAGATCCCCGGCGGTATCGGGTGCGCGGGCGTGAAGCTGAGCGCGTGGCCCAGCGGGAGCTGCTTGCCGCCGGTTTTCTGCCGGGGCAGCGGGCGGCCGAGCGATACACCTTGGCGGGAGAGGGGAAGGTGGGTGCGTTTTTGGCCAACGTCCTGCCCCGCTGGAAAAAGAAGTGGGAGGTGAGGCTGACCCCGCGGATGGAGTCGCTCCTCAGCCGGTGCGACTACATTGCCCCCGAGATCACCCTGCGGGACACCGGCGGTTCCTGGCTCACGGTGGAGGTGGACTTCAAATCCGGCAGTGGCAGCGATTCTCTCACCCAGGCCGAGGTCCAGAGGCTTCTGCAAACGGGGCTCAGCCATCATCGCCTGGCGGGGGGGCGGATCGCGCTGGTGCCAACGGACGAGGTGGCCGAATTCGGAGAGGTTTTGCGGGATTGTCAGGTGCGGCAGGACGGCAACCGGTACCGCCTGGAAAAACGATACCGGGGCTATTTCGGCGAGGCGCTGAAAGGAACGGGCTGGTCACTCAACGGCCGCTCGAACTGGAAGCCGCCGGAAGAATTGGTGCACTTTGAAGATGCCAAGCTGCCGGCTCGGCTGGAGAAAATTGTCCGGCCCTACCAAAAGGAGGGGGTGGGTTGGTTGCAGTATCTTTCCCGGAACCACTTCGGCGGGGTTTTGGCGGACGAGATGGGCTTGGGAAAAACCCTGCAAACTCTGGCCTTTCTTGAGCTGCGGCGGGCGGAGACGAAGTCCAAGTTGCCCTGCCTCGTGCTGTGTCCGACCAGCCTGGTGATGAACTGGATGGATGAGGGCAAAAAATTTGCGCCGAGTCTGAAAATGCTGGCCCTGCATGGAGCCGGCCGAAAAGCCTATTTGCCCAAGATTCCGGAGTATGACCTGGTGGTGACCAGTTATGCGCTTTTGCGGCGCGATATCGCGGAATATGAGAAACTGGAGTTTGACACCATCGCGCTGGATGAGGCTCAAAGCATCAAAAACCGCACGAGCCAGACAGCGGTTTCGGTGAAAAAACTGGTCTGCGAGCACCGAATGGTCCTGACCGGAACCCCCTTGGAAAATTCCCTGCTCGATCTCTGGTCGATCTTTGATTTTCTCATGCCGGGATATCTCGGCACCGCCACCGATTTCCGTGACCGGTACGAGATTCCCGTGGCCAAACTGGGAGACGAGCGGGCGCAGAATCGTTTACGCCAGAGGGTTCGACCCTTTCTGTTGCGCCGGACCAAGTCGGAAGTGGCCAAGGATCTTCCCGCCAAGATCGAGCAGGTGGCCTGGTGCGAAATGACCGATGAACAGAAGGGGGTTTATCGGCAGATTCTCGAGGAAGGCCGCAAGCAGGTGAGCGAGCTTTCCGGGAAAGAGTCCGGTGGTCGCGACCGTATCGCGGTGCTGACCGTGCTCATGCGGCTCCGGCAGGCCTGCTGTCATCTGGGTTTGTTGCCGCAAAACGGCAAGACGTGGACCGAGCCTTCCGGCAAGATGGAGTACTTCCTCGACCGGTTGGAGGAAGCCATCTCCGGCGGTCACCGCATGCTTGTCTTCAGCCAGTTTGTTTCCCTTCTCAAGCTGGTGCAGGCGGAGTTGAACCGGCGCAAGATCCCGCACTGCTATCTGGACGGTGGCACGGTTGACCGGGCGGGGGAGGTGGATCGTTTCCAGCGCAACCAAGACATTCCGGTGTTCCTGATCAGCCTGAAGGCCGGCGGCACTGGGTTAAACCTAACCGGTGCGGACACGGTGATTCATTTCGACCCATGGTGGAACCCGGCGGTGGAGGAGCAGGCCACCGCCCGTGCCCATCGGATCGGGCAGAATAAGATCGTCAGCTCCTATAAGTTGATTGCCCGGGATACGGTGGAGGAGAAGATCGTGCGTCTGCAGGAGCGGAAGAAGGAGCTGTTCCGGGGGACGCTGGTCAGTGAGGAGGATTTCGTCCGGGGTCTCAGCTGGCAGGAGTTGCAGGAACTGCTGGAGTAAGTCACCGCTTGCGGAGGGCGGACTTTTTTACCCGGTTGGATCGCAGCTTCTCTCGGAGCATGGTCCGTAAAACTGCGGCGGGGATCTTTTGGTCGAAGCGGATCTGCAGGGTGCATTTGCCGGTCCGGTAGCCCAGTTTTTCGAGGGCTTTTCTGCGGGTGACCGAGAAAAGCTCGGCCCCGAATCCCACGCTCACATGTTGCCGGCTGACACTCAAACCCACGACCTCGCCGCATTCGTGGTAAAAAGGAACCCCGTACCAAATTTTTTCTTCGGATTTGGGGAGGGTACGGCGAATCAGGTTTCGAAGTTCACGGAGCTTGGGTTGGGCTTCGGCGGGGCTTGCTGCAATAAAAGCATCCACATTGTTTGGGGGGTTCATGGACTCAGCCTCACCCTTTTTCTTGCGAATCTGTGCACCGTAGAGGACTTGAACCTCTGACCTCCACCGTGTCAAGGTGGCGCTCTACCACTAAGCTAACGGTGCGAACGACTTGGAAACGTATCATAATTTCATCTGCAGGGGGAGCAGGAAAATAGTGTTGGCCTGTCTCGACAGCGGGAGAGCGAAGAGCTACGTAAGGAGAGGAATGAAGCCGGACGACTGTTGCCAGCAGATTGCCCGTGATCCTGATTTCCGGGCTCTTGTCCGCAAGAAGATGACCCTGATTCTTCCCGCAACGGCCTTCTTTATCTTCTACTACTTTGCCCTGCCATTCGCAGCAGGCTGGTTCCCGGAATTCATGCAGACGGAGATTTGGGGCCGGGTCAACGTGGCTTACCTCTTCGCGCTCTCCCAATTTCTGATGACCTGGGGGCTGGCCTTTCTTTATGTCTGGGCGGCAGCGGGTTGGGACCGCCAAGAACATCAGCTGCTCAAAAAATTCGGCAAGGAGTCCAAGGAGTGACGCTGGTTCCCTTTGCCGTGGTCAACCAAGGGAACACCGCCCTCTGGATGTTTCTGGCTTTTGTGGGGGCCACCCTGGTCATCACCTATTTCAGTGCGCGAAAATCCAGCGGGGCCAGCGCCTACTTTGCGGCGGGGCGCAGGATCACCGGCTGGCAGAACGGGTTGGCCGTGGCAGGGGACTACATGAGCGCCGCCAGCTTTTTGGGCATTGCCGGCATGATCGCGATGAACGGGTATGACGGATTCCTTTATTCGGTGGGATTTTTGGTGGCCTACCTGACGGTTCTTTTTCTCGTGGCCGAGCCCCTGCGAAACACCGGGAAGTACACGATGGCCGATGTGTTGGCCTTCCGGTTGAGCCCTAAGCCCGTGCGGGCGGCGGCCTCGGTCAGCACTCTGACGGTTTCCCTTTTTTACATGATCGCCCAGATGGTGGGGGCCGGGGTGCTGGTACGGCAACTGATGCCCGGAGTCTCTTATGAGGCCGCGGTGGTCGGGGTGGGGATCCTGATGGTCGTCTACGTGGTCTTTGGCGGGATGTTGGCCACCACCTGGGTGCAGATCATCAAAGCGGTGCTGCTCATCAGCGGCAGCATCTTCCTCAGCTTCCTGGTCCTGCAGAAATTCCAGTTCAATCTCGGAACCTTTTTCGCCTCCCTGACGGCGATTTCCTCCACCGGCCCGAACGGGGAAGAGGTGACCCGGAACTTTCTGCATCCCGGACTGATTTTCAAGAATCCCTGGGACCAGATTTCCCTGGGGATGGCGCTCTTATTCGGCACGGCCGGGCTTCCTCACATCCTGATTCGGTTTTACACTGTGCCCGATGCCAAAACCGCCCGGGCTAGCGTGGTCTGGGCCATGTTGATCATCGGGGCCTTTTACATCATGACCACGTTTTTCGGCTTCGGAGCCGCCAGCCTCCTCGGTCCCGACTACGTGATGGCCAACGGGGGCACCAACATGGCGGCCCCGGAACTGGCCCGGTTGCTGGGTGGGGAGATGTTCTTTGCCTTCATCAGCGCGGTGGCCTTCGCGACGATCCTGGCGGTGGTCGCGGGCCTGACGATCAGTGCCAGCACCAGCTTTGCCCACGACTTTTTTGTGAACGTGATCCACCACGGCAAGGAACAACGGCCTGGGGAGGAGGTGAAAGTTGCGCGGATCACCGCCTTTGTGGTCGGGGCGGCGTCGATCGGCATCGCCATCCTGTTGGGGCCGGCGGTGAACGTGGCCTTTTTGGTGGGACTGGCCTTTGCGGTCGCGGCCAGTGCCAATCTGCCGGTGATGTTGGCCTCTTTATTCTGGAAAAGATTCAACACTTCCGGAGCGGTTTGGGGCTTGGGCACGGGATTGGTTTCCAGCATGGGCCTGATCCTGGTCAGCCCGGATTTTATGAAAGACCCCATCTTTCCTTTGAAAAACCCGGCCTTGGTGAGTATTCCGCTGGGATTGCTGGGGACTTGGCTCGGAACCGTTCTGTCCCGGGAGCCGGTTTCAGACGAGAGGTTTGTGGAGTTAATCGTGAGGGCGCAGACGGGGCTCGGAGCCGAGAAAGCGACGAAGCATTAGGCCAGCCTGGTCGTTTGGGCTTACGCTTAAGAAAGATCGGATCTTAAAGCTCAGGACCGCGTGAAAGTAAGGCCGGCGGCAGACAGTTTTTAGATTAGAAAAAGATCGGGATAACGAGAATGGCGACGATGTTGACGACCTTGATCATCGGATTGATGGCCGGTCCGGCGGTGTCTTTGTAGGGATCACCCACCGTGTCGCCGGTGACCGCGGCCGCATGGGCCAAGGAGCCCTTGCCGCCAAAGTTGCCTTCCTCGATGAACTTCTTGGCATTATCCCAGGCGCCGCCTGAGGAGGTCATGGCGATGGCGACAAAGAGACCGGTGACGATGGTTCCCACGAGAACGCCGCCCAGAACGACCGGACCGAGCCCGGGAATAGCGGCCACGCCGACCACAAAAAGCACCGGAAGGAGAGCCGGGATAATCATCTGGCGAAGAGCGGCTTTGGTGACGATGTCCACACAGGTTCCGTAGTCCGGCTTGTCCTGATGGGTGAGGATCCCTGGCTTGGCGGCAATTTGCCGGCGCACCTCGCGGACCACCGCTCCAGCGGCGACGCCAACCGCGTCCATGGAACGAGCGGTGAAAACAAAGGGGAGGAGTCCTCCGATAAAGAGGCCGATGATGACCTTGGGCTCCACCAGCGAGAATTCCAGGCTAGGCATGGCCGAACCGATGGCGATGAAGTGTGCCTTGAGCTCCTGCACATAGGTTCCGAAGAGAACCAGAGAGGCGAGTCCGGCCGAGGCGATGGCATAGCCCTTCGTGACGGCTTTCATGGTGTTTCCGACCGCATCGAGCTCGTCAGTGCGTTCGCGGACCTGCTTCGGGAGGCCGGACATCACGGCGATGCCGCCGGCGTTGTCGGTGATCGGGCCGAAGGCGTCGAGGGAGATGATGATACCGGCCATGGAAAGCATGGCCATGACGGCGATCGCGATTCCGAAAAGACCGGCGAAATGGTAGCTGAGCAGGATGGCGATGCCGATGAAGCCGACCGGCAGCGCGGTGGCGTGGGAACCGATGGCCAACCCGGCGATGATGTTGGTGGCATGGCCGGTCTCCGAGGCCTTGGCGATGTGCTGGACAGGGCGGTAGTGGGTGGAGGTGTAGTAGTTGGTGATCAGGAGAACGACGAAGGTCATGAGCAGGCCCACGAGCGAGGCGAAGTAAATGCCGTTGGCTGAGCAGATCCGGCCGTCGATCGGCAGGCCGTTCGGAAAGAAGGCATGGGTGAGGGGCCAGAGGGCGGCGGCCGAGGCCAGGGCGCTGACGAGCACGCCGAGACTGATCAGCCGGGTGGGATTTCCCTTGCCGTAGTTGACCGTGAGAATTCCGAGGATGGCGGAGAGGATGGAGACGCCACCAATGATAAAAGGATAAACGAGAGCATTTGGGTCCGGCTGGCCATTGGCTCCAAGGACTGTGAGAAAGGCAACGAGCACACAGCCAATCAGACTGACGGCATAGGTTTCAAAGACGTCCGCGGCCATACCGGCACAGTCCCCGACATTGTCGCCCACATTGTCGGCGATGGTGGCGGGATTGCGGGGGTCATCTTCTTCCAGCTTGGATTCGATCTTGCCGACGAGGTCGGCCCCGACGTCGGCAGCCTTGGTGTAGATGCCGCCCCCCAAACGGGCAAAGACGCTGACGAGGGAGGAGCCGAGGGCAAGGCCGGTCAGGCTGTCGATGGCGGCGCGGAGGCCGACCCATTTCAACGCGATCATGTAGAAGGCCCCGATGGAAAGCAGGGCCAGGCCGACAACGAGCAGGCCGGTGACCGCGCCACCGTTAAAGGCGGTACGAAGGGCGGCGGTGCGCCCCTTGGAGGCGGCCTCCGCTGTGCGGACATTGGCCATCACGGCGATCCGCATGCCAAAGAAGCCCGCGGCAAGGCTGCAGGCGGCGCCGACGAGAAAGCCCAAGCCGGTGGGGAGGTTCTTCAGCCAGACAATCGCCAGGAAAAGAGCAAAGGCGATGAGGGAAACCGCTTGCAGCTGGCGGTTCAGATAGGCGGCAGCGCCCTCCTGAATGGCGGCCGCGACTTCCCGCATGCGCTCGTTGCCGTCCGAGCGGCTGCGGATCCAGGCAATCAGGCCAAACGCGGCCAAGAGACCCACGCCAGCGGCGGCAAGACTCGATTCCAAGGCATGGGCGACAAGAAAATTTACCATAAGAAGTCGTTGAACAATATGAATCCCGCCGGGATGGGCAACTGTTTTTAGACGTTTTTCTCCGCTTTTGAGTACTTGTCCGCGGTAGATATTTCACCGATTATATATTTCACATGCTTAAATTCTCTGAAGTGCCTAAAAAGGTATCTGAAGATCCCCGGGTGCCCGAATTGGCCCGGGTGGCAACGATTTTACAAAGACGTTTCCTGCTGGATCTCTTTAAAAAAACGTCCGCCAAACGTCTTTCCATCCCCCAGTACACCCTTTTGGGCTTCCTGGCGGCGGAATCGGGGGCGTCGATGGGAAATCTGGCCAAGCGGATGGGGCATGCGACATCGGCGACCACCGGTTTGGTGGATCGTCTCGAGGCGGCGGGCTTGGTCCGCCGGCAACCGGTCCAAGGCGACCGGAGGCAGAAGCTGGTGGAGATCACCCCCAAGGGCAGGGATTTGGTGGGGAAGATGCAGGCGGAGCTCCGCTTCCACCTCAGTGGCATTTTGGCGAAACTGGACGCACCGGACCGAGAGGCCTGGGTTCGGATCTACCGCACCATGGAAGAGTACTGCCGTGAGATTCCGCGTTCTTAAGTTTGCCTTCCTGTGGGCGGCTTCCTTGGCGGCCGGGCAGGCCCAGGAAAAACCGGAGGCTCCGCAGGTGACGTTGCCTTTGCCGGAGAAATCCATCCCCGAGTTCAGCAGCCGCAAGCTGGATCTTGCCCAGTGCGTGGCCTTAGCCCTGGAGCAGAACACGGAAATTCGCCGGGCGAAAGAGGAAGTGAGGAGGAAGGAAGGAGTGGCGATTGAGGTGCGCAGCGAGCTCCTGCCCAAGGTCACCGCCCAGGGGAATTTCGACTACCAAAACAAAAGCCTCTCCGGTTTTTTGGTGGAGAGCGGGTTTGTGTCAGCCGACGAGATGAACTGGACCGCAGGGGTCCGGGTCACCCAGTTGCTGTTTGACGGCGGGGCCGGACTTTCCCGCACCAAAGCAGCCCGGATTTCCCAAAGCCAGTCGGTTCTCATGCTGCAAAACACCATCGATCAAGTGATGCTGGAGGTGCGCCGGACGGTGTATGCCATTTGGCTCAACCGCTCCCTGATCGATGTGCAAACCGAGGCGGTGCAGCTACGCGAGCGGCAGCTCAACCTGCAGGAGAAAAAATTCAAGGCCGGCACCGTGACCAAATTCAACGTCCTGACCGCGGACGTAGAGTTGGCCAACACCATGCCCCAGCTGATCCGTGCCCGGAATAACAAGCGGATTGCGGAGGTCCAGCTGGCGCGGGTCCTGGCCCTGGATTATCCGCTGGAGCAACCTGACGACTGGGCTCCCCCGGTGGAAGTCGTGGGAGACCTCCCTTACCAGCCCATCGCCGTGAATCTGGAAAGTTCCCTGATCAACGCGGTCAATAACCGCCCGGATCTGAGGGCGACCAAGGATGAGTTGCGGGTGCAGCAGGAGCTTATCAAGGCGGCCAAGGCGGACGCTTTCATTCCCAAAATTGTCGGGTCCGGCGGATATGATGTGATTCAGGACCAGAGCAGTTCCAGTTTCACCAAAAGTCTCCAGGGCCCGGTGGCCAACATCAACGGGACGTGGACGTTGTTTGACGGAATGCAGACGACGGGGCGACTCGAGCAGTTGAAAGCGCAGTATGCGGCGGCCGAAGTGGCGTTGGAGGAGAAGAAAAGGCTCGTGGAGACTGAGGTGCGGGATGCGGTGGTTAAAATGGAGGAGGCCCAGGAGCTGGTCATTTCGCAACAAAAGAATGTGGAGCAGGCCCGCGAGAGTCTCCGACTGGCCGAGGCCCGCTTCAACGTGGGGGCCGGGATTCAGTTGGACATCATCAACGCCCAGTCGAACCTGACCCAAGCCCAGTTCAACGAGCTACAGGGCAGATTTGACTACAACGTGGCGATGGCCCTGCTGGAGCGGGCGACGGCCTCTCCGCTGGGACCCAAAAACGCGCCACCTGTGCCGAAGCCCTCCGCGTCCGCTCCGCCCGCAAAATCCAAAGTGAACCTGCAGGCTTCCGCGGATGTGCGTCCTTCGCCGGGCCAGTGAATCTGCTCTGTTTTGCTGAGTTGACCCGGCGGGGGTTGCCCCATCTCTTTACCTTGCGGGAGGCAGGGGTGAGGGAGATTCGGGAACTGCCGACAAGGCTGGAAGCGGCGGGGTTGCCGGGAAGCATGGTTGCCGCCGAACAGGTCCACGGCGCCGGAGTGGCCAAGGTGGGCCGGAAGGAGGTCGGCCAGGTGATGCCCCAAGCAGACGCGCTGATCTGCGGGGAAACCGGGATTTCGCTGGTGGTGCGGGTGGCGGATTGCGGTCCGGTCTGGTTGCACTGCTCCAAAACCGGCGCGGTCGGCTTGGTGCACAGCGGCCGAAAGGGAACGGAGCTTGGCATTGTTCCAGCCACCATCGGAGCCATGGGCCGTGCATTTGGAGCAGAACCGAAGGACATGCTGGCGTTGTTGGGCCCGTGTATCCGACCACCGCATTATGACGTGGATTTCGCTGCAGAAATCCTGCGGCAACTCCGTGGGGAAGGGGTGGCCGAAATCGTGGATTGCGGTTTCTGCACGGCGAGCGATCCGGCTCGTTTTTTCTCCTACCGGCGGGAAAAAGGAAAGACCGGCCGGCATTTTGCGGCGGTGGCGGTGAAGGAATCGTGAGTCGACGACCGGCCGCCAAGGGAACATAAAAACACATGCGAAAAATTACGCTCGTGGCGGTTCTGGGGGTGTTGCCTGCCGTCTGCGGGTGGGCCGAGCTGGGCAAGACGCTGACCGATCTGAAGATTCTCAAGCACCTCATCGTGGTGCGGGAGACCCTGCTCTACAACCGCACCTTCGTCCTGGCGGTCGCCGAGGATCAGGCCACGGCCGGGCGGCAGGCCCACTATCTTTTCCTGTCCGGGGAGTGCCTGCAAATCCGCTACTTCAGCGGGGGCAAGCCCTGGAGTGAAGAGAGGGCCAAAGAAATTTGGCGGGAGGAGTTTGGCGACTTGCCGAGCCAGAAGGCCGAACAGGAAAACCTGGTGATTTTTGACGGTTCGAACGGGGAGGAAATGGTCATGGGGAAGGGGAAGTATGCGTCGGCCCTGCTGATCCAATCGCCCAAGATGACCAAGATGCGAAACCTGTGGATGGAGGGGCAACCGCCGGAGTTTCAAATGCAGCGGGAAAACGACTTGGATTTTTCGCTTTGGGGGTTTGGGCCGGCGCCCGGGGACGACGCGAAAAAGTAGCCGGGCGGTGCGGGATTATCCCCGCTCCAACATGGCGTAGGCGCTGTGGTTGTGGATGCTCTCGAGGTTCTCGGCTTCCACCCGATACCAGCTGATGTCCGGATGGGCGTCGCATTGGAGGGCCACGGCCCGCACAAGATCCTCCACGAAGACCGGCCGATCATACGCCTTTTCGGTGACGTGCTTTTCATCCGGCCGCTTGAGGAGAGAGTAAATTTCCGAACTGCCGCACGACTCGACCAGCGAAACCAGTTCCTCGATCCAGACCGGCTTGCGGAAGGTGACTTCGAGTCGGACATAGCCGCGTTGGTTGTGGGCTCCGCGGGTGCTGATGGCCTTACTGCACGGGCAGAGGGTGGTGACAGGCACGGTCACAGCCACCTTAAAGGTCAGGTCGTCCCCGTGGAGGACGGCGTCAAAGCGGGTTTGGTAATCGACGAGACCGGGGGAACCGCTGACGGGTGCTTTCTTTTCGATGAAGTAGGGGAAGTCGAGCTCGAGGTGGGCGGACTCGGCATGAAGCTTGTCCTGCAGGGCACGGAGGATTTTGGGGATGCTTTGGACATGGATGAGGCCGCCGTGATCCTGCAGGACCTCCAGAAACCGGCTCATGTGGGTGCCTTTGAACTGATGGGGCAGATCGACGGCCAAGGCCACGGTGGCCACGGTGTTCTGGGTGGCGCGGGAGCGATCCCGAACCACGATGGGGTAGCGCAGCCCTTTTACCCCCACCTTGTCGATCCGGAGGTTCCGGAAGTCCGGAGAAGACTGGGTGTCGTGAAGCTTTCCCTTCTGTGGGCGGGATTTTTTCATTATGGGGAAATGGTAAGGCGGGTCGATGGGGCGGGGAAGGGCGGCTTCTCCCTCCTAAGTTAAGGAGGGCGGCGGGTCCCACGGTGCTCGTTCATGGTGAAAGCTTATAAAACCCCATGAGGCGACCTGGGACAGGTCGCCCTACCTAGCGAGAAACGCGTTATCCTGTATCTTGAGGTTTATGAATTTTCCCCGGCAGCATGCGAAACTCATCCTCACCGTTCTGGGGGCTCTGGGGGTGGTGATCGTGGGGTTGGTGCTCTTGGCGGCAAGTTTTTTGGCGGATCTGGCCACGAAAATTCCACCCACGGCCCGGCCTTCGTTGAATCCTGGCCGGATGGGATTGGCATGTGAGGAGGTGGAGATTCGCACGGAGGACGGATTTCGCTTAACCGCCTGGTGGATGCCCACGGGAAAGCCAGAGCGGTCCCCCGTGGTGATCCTGCACGGACTCGGGGCCAGCAAAGCCCATATGATTGATTACATCCTGTTTGCCCAGGAGCAGGGAAATCCGACCTTGGCGATCGACTTTCGAGGCCATGGCGGCAGTGATCCCAGCCTGACCAGTATCGGCTTTTACGAGAGCCGTGATGCGGGAGCGGCCATGGAATTTGTCCGGAAAAGGGGGGCAGGAGACCCGGTTCTCTGGGGGACTTCCATGGGAGCGGTCTCAGCCCTGTTGGCGGCGGCGCGAGACGGATCGGTCGCGGGCGTGATTGCGGATGCCCCCTTCGATACCTACCGGAACACGGTGCTTCACCATGCCAAACTCTTTTACGGCTTGTCTGAATTTCCGCTGATCACCCTGGCGATGCCGATGATCGAGCAACGGGCCCGCTTCCGGGTGGATGAGGTGGACTGCCTCCGGGCGGCCGAACAGATCCGAGCTCCCATGTTGGTGCTGGCAGCGGAGGAGGATGTGCGGATGCCGCCGGCAATGGTGAAAACGATCTATGATCGAGCCGCCGGTAAAAAAGAATTTTGGATCATTCCCGGCGAGGGGCACGAGAACCGGGGGTTTGGTGAGGAGTTTCGCGAGAAGATCGCGGGGTTCTTGGGCAGGATTCGGAAAGGGGTTTAGTCGTTTCGTCCTGAGTGACTGAGGGGAGCCCGGACCTGTCCGTTCCCTCTATTCTTAAAAACTAAGCAGTTTGGGGCGTGAGCTCCCGCAGGAGGGAGTCGGTGCCGACGTGCCGGGCGTACTGTTGCATGGCGGTTCGGTCGGTCAGGCTGGATAGAAAGTCACAGACGGCCCTGCTCACCCCCTCTTTTTTGATGCGCAGGACC
>CAZWQT010000008.1:0-8518 GCA_964635945.1 uncultured Akkermansia sp.
CCGCCGGATTCACCGAGCGTCTCGGCCTTGTTGTAGCCGTCCGAGTAGATCAGACCAATGCCCTCGCGGGTCATGTAGAACGCGTGCTGCCACTCCTTCTGGGCGGCGTAGTCGCTATCGTGGCTGTTGGCATGGGTGATTCCCATGCCTTGCGGGAATCCGCCAGCACCGGAGGAGTCGAGGCCGTTCAGCCCCGTTCCCGGATTGCCCAAAGTGCCGTTGAGCTTGCTGCGAAGATCGTTATCGACCAGCCGCATGCCCGCATCCCAGTAACCGCCATATCCCGGCGGTTGGCCGAGGTGTTCGCCAAAGACCATGGCATCGTCGCGTGGAACTTTGTCCTCAAAAACAGAGTTACGATGGTTGGCATCGCTGAACCCGCGGGTGCGGTTGAACTGCCATTGCACGCCGCCGAGGTAGCCGGCGTCGCTCGCATCTTTGTTGGCGCCCGACTGTTGACCGAAAAAGTAGTCCGGAACGTGTTTGACGGCATCGAGGCGGAGGCCGTCGGCCTTGGTGCGGTCCATTTTCCAACGGGCCGCACGGATCAGGTAAGCGCCCACGTCCTCGGTAAAAGCTTCCTTTCGGGCGTTGATGTATTCCTGCGCCTTGGCGGTCAGCTGGGCACCAGTGGCGCCGGCACCCAATTCGGCGCGGGCCTGGTCGATGAGAACGCCGAAGTAGGCGGTGTTGCCGTTCTTGTCCTTGTCGTACTGTTCCGGGCGGGCGAAATCGCGGACAAAGGAGTATTTCGGGTGGGTGGCGCCTTCGCTGGTGCCGTGATTGGCGTTGGGGGTTTCGTGGGCGATGTCGATAAGGTCGGCCAACCCGAGATTCTGAATTTGCCAGGATGAGCCCCAGTCCCGGGTGTTGTCCCACTTTCGGTAAAAGCCGTCTTCCGTTTTCCGAAGATGGAAATCCTCGGGAATCATGCCCGGGTAAATGTCGATGGCGGTGTTTTCGTTGTAACCGGGAACGTCAAAGGCCCGGTGATTCATGATGTTGTCGAAATAGACGCGGATGCCGAAGCGGTGGGCGACCTCGACCATGTGGAGGAGTTCCGCCTCGGTGCCGTAGCGGGTGCGAACCGAGTCCCGTTGATTCTTGGAACCGAAGTCGAAGGGATCCCAGAGGTCATACCCAACCGAAAGCCCGCCTGAACCTTTGGTGGGGGGTGGGAGCCAAAGGGCGGTGTAACCGGCCTCGGCGATTTCCGGCATCTTGAGACTTAGGTCGGAGTATGAAACATTGAATAACTGAAGAAGCGCCTCGGATCGTCCGGATTGCGGCCAGCAAAGGAGCGCGCACACTCCCCAGAGTGCCCACACCTTGCGATTGGCGCAGATCAACTTCATGGCATTTGCATTCAATAGTAATTTAAGCACAAGTTGGTCACTTTTAAACAGATAAGGTAAAATATTTGTATTGTTTGAACAGATCAACGTTCAAATAAAAAGACTCTACTTACCAATGATTTACAAATAATCCTAAAACATAATTCCACTTTTTGGCCAAAATCAGGCCAGAAAGGGTTCAGGGTGATGATTTTAGGACTTCCGAAACGTCGTTTTTTATTTGTGCGGCAAGCTGCTCGGCAGAATTAAATTTTTGGGTTGGCCTAAGGAACTTGGAAAATTCCAGGTCGATGGTGTGGCGGGCGAGATCGCCGGTGAATCCAATCAGATGGGCTTCCGGGTGTCGCTCCTGGCCTCCGAAGGTGGGTTGAGGACCAAGATTGATGGCGGCGGGGAAGGTTTTGCCATCAGCAAGGTGGGCGCAACCAGAGTAAACCCCTTCGGGGGGTAGGCACTCGTCCTCGGTTTGCAGGTTGGCGGTGGCAAAGCCGAGCCCGGTTCCGCGACCGGCGCCTTGGCCCACGGAACCAAAAAGCGTGAAAGGCCGGCCGAGCATCCCTGCGGCGTCGGCCAGCTGGCCGGCCGAAACGGCGGCACGAATCCGGCTGCTGCTGATCCGGTCCCCTCTGAAAAGCACGGGATCCGGATTATCGAGGAGAATTTTTCTTTCCGCGCACCAATGTCCGAGAAGTTTTACATCCCCCGAGCGATTTTTGCCGAATCTCCAGTTCGGTCCGACCGAAATGGTCTGTAGTCCCGGAAAGGCCTGGGCCAGTTCGGCAAGAAAATCGACCGGTTCCTGGCGGGAGCGGTGGGAATCAAACGGCAAGGCAACGACCATTCCGATCTGCCATCGTCCAAGAACGCGGAGCTTATGAGGAAGACCGGTGAGGAGGGCCGGATGTTTCTCCGGATGCAGGACGGAGAGGGGATGGTCTCGGAATGTCAGGACGGCGGTTTGTGCGGGAGCGTGGGGCTTTTCCCCGCCGAGAATGACGCGTCGGTGGCCTAAATGGAGCCCGTCGAAAAATCCCAGGGCGAGGTGGCGGATGGAGGAGCCGGCGGAGGAGGGGTGAAGAGAGTCGACGACGGTCACGTGCGGCGGATGCGGGAGATTTCCGGGAGGGAAATCAGGTGGCGGGCCAGGTAGTCGATCCCTTGGGCGGCTTCGAGGTCCGACCAGCGCACGGCTTTCGACAACTCAAAGTTTCCCGAGCGGGTGCGGATGAGGGCGGACATATGCCCGCCGCAACCGAACACCTGGCCGAGGTCGTGACAGTAAGTCCGGACATAAAACCCCTTCGTGCAGTGAATGCGAAAGCGAACGACGGGAAGGGCGATTTCCAAAATCTCATAACGATCGATGCGGACCTTGCGGGCGGGTCGATCGATCACTTTGCCCTCGCGAGCCAGTTTATAGAGGGGGACCCCGTCCTTTTTGATGGCGGAAACCATCGGGGGAACCTGGTCGAATTCTCCGGTGAATTTGACAAAGGCCGCCTCGATGGCGGCACGATCCAGGGGGGGGACCGGCTTGGTTTCCAGAACTTTGCCGGCGGCGTCCTGGGTGTCGGTGGTTTCCCCAAGTTTCAGGGTTCCCTCATACTCCTTGTCCTCCGCCATGAGCAGGTCCTGCACGCGGGTGGCTTTGCCAACGACGAGCATGAGAAGTCCGGTGGCGATGGGATCGAGCGTTCCACAATGGCCGACCTTGCGCTGGTTAAAGCGGCGCCGGACAAAGTCGACAATGTCGTGGGAGGTGCGACCGGGGGGTTTGTCGACCAAGAGCAAGCCATCAAGCTGGGGGATCATGGGAATGAGTTATCGTTTACGTTTACGATTACGTTTACGGGAAGACCTGAGTGGGGGAATTCATGACGATTGGGGTGGAACCAATGGAAAGTCTCAAAGTGCAGAGTGGTTGAGGAAAAAGCAAGAAGTGCGATGAAGATTTAAGATGAAGATTAAGAAATCCTTAATCCTTGAGGGCGGAGATGGCTTGGGAAATGGCGGCGAGAACGAGGTCGCGGTTTTTTTCGCCTTCCCTGGGGAAGCGAATCCCGGCGGCGGCCCTATGTCCGCCCCCGCCAAAGGAGCAGGCGATCGCGTTGACATCGACCCTGCCTTTAGATCGAAGGCTTACCCTTAGGCTACCTTCCGAACCGAATTCAAATAGGGAGGCAACTTCAAGTCCTTGAATAGAAGTGACTTCCTCAATAATACCCTCCGTATCTTCGCTTTTAGCTCCACTTTTTGAGTAAAATTCAGGCAAAATAGTAATAAAACCAGATTTTTTATTGTCCTTTAATGATAAAGTTTCTACTGCTAGCTTCTTAAGTTGGTATCTTTCTTGGGTTATGGAAAGATAGCAGTGTTTGGCGATGTCTGATGGATCTGCGCCAAGTTCAACTAAACTAGCGGCGATCCGAAGGGTTTGGGCGTCGGTTCCGCGGTAGCGGAAGGAGCCGGTGTCGGTGGAGAGACCCGCATAGAGGCAGGTGGCGGTAGAGGGTGAGATTTTCCATCCGGCCATTTCAAAAAGACGGAACAGAACCCCGGCAGTAGCGGGGATTTCGGGAACGATAAGATTAAGGGTGGCAAAGCCGGGGTTGCTAATGTGATGATCAACGACGACGTCCACGGGCTGTTTCCAGTCGGCCGTTTTTTTTCCGACTCGTTCCCGGGTAGAGGTGTCGAGAACGACGAATCCATCCGCCTTGGCCGGGAACTGATCTGGAATTTCTTGAATGAGTTCCTGCCCGGGCAGAAACCGGTACATCGGAATCATCCCACCCTCGACATGGAGGCTGGGGCTTTGGCCGCGATCGCGGAGAGCATGGGCAAGGCCAAGTAAGCTGCCCAAGGCATCTCCGTCCGGGCGGACATGGGTGAAAAGGGCGGGGAATTTGGCGGCAGAGAGCCGATCGATTACCCTTTGCGCCAAAACCTTGTCCATACAAAGAGGAATCTAAGCGGGCGGACGGATCGAGTCGAGGCAACCATCCTTGCCGAGGGAAAAGTCCCGGAGTAAAATATCCCCATGTTTCGGACTTCTTGCGTGGCTTTGCTATTTTTTTTGGGGGCTTCAGGCCTCTGGGCCTGTCCAACCTGCAAAGACAGCTTTATGAAAAAGGATGATGCGGGAGGTCCCCAAATGGTTTCGGATAAGTTAAACGCGGTGGGATTGGGTTTTGGATGGAGCGTGATCTTCATGTTGGCCGCGCCAGCTTCGGTGGCGGGTGGCCTGGTCTGGTTGGTGGTTAAAAACAGCGGCGAGACCACCCAAGGTAAAGTTTCCTAATCCGCACCTGCGGGGCAATCGCATGACCCTGCGGGATTTTCTCAAACTGACAGCCCCGGCGAAGGGCTCGTTGCGGGCGCAATTTGCAGGTCGGCGTGAGCAGACCGCCCGCAACGGAAAGCCCTTTCTGCGGGTGGACCTGGCCGACGAGACCGAACGGGTCTCCTTAAACATTTTCTCGGGATCCCCGGCTTTTGAATATTTTATCGGCTCGGAGGTGGGCGAGTGTCTGGAGCTGACAGGCGTGTTTGGCCCAAGTGATTACGGCCCCAATGTGGACGGGCCGGCGGCACGAAAACTCAAGCCGACCGAGGAGGAGGAGTTTTTTCTGGGTGGGGAGGAGCGACGGAAGCAGCTGGAGCAGCGTTGGCAGGAGTGTCTGGCCGCCGCCAAAGGGATGAAAGATCCGCGTCTGCGCTGGATCAGCCTGCGGGCGTTTGAGAAATTCCCGGAAAAGTGGAAGCGGGCGGCGGCGGCGAGAAGAAATCATCATGCGCGGCGGGGGGGGCTGCTGGATCACACGGCGCAAATGCTCAAGGTGGCGAAAACTCTAGCCCCCCTGTACCCGGAGGTGGACGGCGACCTGCTGGCGGCCGGGGTGATCTTTCACGATCTGGGTAAACTTTGGGAGAACGATACGGGGGAAAAGGGGTTTGGTTCCGTGCCGAGCCGGAAAGGGGAGCTCCTTGGCCATATTTCCCTAGGGATCGAGGTGGCCAACAGTCTTTGGCGTGAGGGCGAGACGGCGGAGGGAAAAACCTGGGCCGAGCTGAAACCGGCTTCCGAGGAGCTGCGGGACCATCTGCTGCACCTGATCGCTTCCCACCACGGCACCAGGGAGTTTGGCTCCCCGGTGGCGCCGAAGACGCCGGAGGCCTTCCTTCTCCACCACATCGACAATATGGACGCCAAGATCGAAATGCTTCGCCTGAGCTATGCGCGCGGCAAGGAGGAGACGACGGGCCTCCTGGAGGCCCACCGGCCTCTGGAAGGACCCTTGCCTTGGCCCATCAACGGCAAGATCCTGGAGCCGGGTCAGTTCTCATGAACCGAATCTTTTGGCTGATTCTTGGGACGATAATTTTTTGGAGCGGTGCGGTTTGGGCTTACGAAGCCGCGTATCCGATGACCGCGGCCGGTTTCTGTGAGGTCAAAACCCTGCCCGCGGGGACGGTGCTCCGCACCTCCAGTCGGGGCGGATATTTCGACGAAAACAACGGTTTGTTCATGCGACTTTTCAAGACGATCAACCAGAATCAGGTTCCCATGACGGTTCCGGTGGAGGCGAAAATGCAGCCGGGAACAATGGTGTTTTATCTGGATCAGGCCTCGGCCAAGCGAAAGGATCTTCAGTTGCCCGCTGGCGTGGCCCGGCAGGGCCTGCCCGCACGAACGGTGGCCTCCGTCGGAATCCGGGGAGGCTACACCCGGGAAAGTTACGAGGAAAATCTGGCCAAGCTGCGCGCTTGGATAAAAACCCAAAACAAGTGGCGGGTGGCTGGGGAGCCTTACGCAGTGTATTGGAATGGACCCTTCACCCTTGCCCCTTTCAAAAGATCGGAAGTTCACCTTCCGGTGCAGAAAATAAATTAACTTCGACCGCATCTTTTTTCCAAAATCATGGTCTAATCCTATATGGGTCGTCACCTGGCCGGCGGTTGGTTTCTGGTTCTGGCTCTTTCTTGGGCCAAGGCCCATCCAGGCCATGAAGTGGGGAATCTGGAGACCGCCGCCGGTGGACTCCCTGAGCCCAAAGTCTCGATAACGGAGGAGGGTTCTTTTCGCCTCATCCGGGCCAACGGGATCCCCAATCATGCGACCGGGCAGTTTCCCGGGCCGGGGTGTCCGAACCCCATCTCCGCCCAGAGTTATCAATTCCGTGTCCCTCGGCATCCCCAAACGAATGCGGCGTTCACGCCGATCAAACAGCAGGCGATCGGTGTGGCGCTCAACGGCGTGCCCTTTGATCCGGGTACGGCGGAGTATTGGAAGAACGACCGGAATTCCGGCTGGCATATCGAGGCGATCGGAGGAGGGAAAAGCTTGGGACTGGATCAGAACCAAGCCCATGTGCAACCGAGCGGGGCCTACCACTATCACGGAGTTCCCACGGGCCTTCTGGCCAAGCTGCCAGAAAAGGAACCCGCCCTGATTGGGTATGCGGCCGACGGGTTTCCCATTTATGCCGAGAGCTCCGGAAACCGATCAAGCTATCGGCTCAAAAGCGGCAACCGACCGGGTGGGACCGCTGGTCCGGGCGGGGCCTACGATGGCACCTACACGGCGGATTATGAATATGTGAACGGTCTTGGGGAGCTCGACGAAGCGAATGGGCGCACGGGCGTTACGCCGGAATATCCGCAGGGGACCTACTATTATGTGGCGACCACTGAATTTCCCTTTTACCCGAGGATGCTGAAGGGAACCCCTGACGCGAGTTTTCGTCGAGGCCCCCCTGGAGGAGGACCGCAAGGGGAGAGGCGAAATGCGGGAGCGGGGGAAGGCGGGCAGAACTCAAGAACTGGGCGGGGTGATGTCATCCAGAGATTTGATAAGAACGGGGATGGCAAAATTTCCCAAGAGGAGGCACCTCCGCCCATGCAGAAAAATTTCTCCCGACACGACACCAACGGGGATGGCTTCATCGATGCTGATGAAGCCCAATCCCTGCCCAGGCCTGGACAGGGAGCAACTCCGGGGATGCCACCCAATTAGGGGAGAAGCTTTCCGACGAGGGCGCTGAGGGCCCGATTGTCGGCGCGGCCGGCGGCTTTGGCCTGGCAGGCTTTCATCACAGCGCCCATGGCCTTCTTGTCGGTGGCTTGGAGTTCGGTAATGACGCTTTTCACCAGGGCTTCCAGCTCCGCCTCGGGCATGGCCTGAGGGAGGTAGGATTCGAGAATCTTCACTTCCGCCAGCTCTTTGGCGGCTTGGTCGGGCCGACCTCCCTTGGTGAAAGCCTCGATGGAGTCGTGGCGCTTCTTAATCTCCTTGCGCACGGCGGCGATGACATCCTCATCCTTGGCGGCACCTTCCGCGCCGTACTTCTCGATGACCGAGTATTTGATGGCGGATTTGAGCATCCGGAGGACGCTGAGGCGGTCGGCATCCTTGGCTTTCATGGCTTCCTTGATCTGTTCATCGACTTGGGCGGCTAAACTCATATTCCCACTCAACCCCCGAAGACCCACGGGGTCAAACCAACCATTCTTTGCGGCCAAGAGATCTTTTCGCTTAGCTAGGGGTTGTGACCCGGATTTTGGACAGCCGTGAAGCCCGTTGGGCCCTCCTCTGGATCGGCCTGGTGACGGTTTTTCGTCTGTGGTTTGCGCCCCGGTTGGATCTCGTGGGGGATGAGGCGCACTACTGGGAGTGCGGACGGTTTTTGGACTGGAGCCACTACGGCAAAGGGCCCGGGGCTGCCCTCGTGATTTGGATTTTTACAAGTTTCCTGGGGGATGCCGTCTGGGCGGTGCGCCTGCCGGCCGTGCTGCTCGCGGCGGGGACCGGATGGCTGATTTTTCTTTTGGGGCGGATGTTCTACAGCGATCGCGTGGGTCTGGCCGCAGTGGTGGCGGCCTCGGTGATGCCGCTCTTTGCGGTGGGCAGCATTCTCATGACCATCGATCCGTTGAGCGTCTTTTTCTGGGCGGTGGCGGCATGGACGTTTTGGAAGGCGGTCGAACAGCCGGGGAAAAAACGATTTTGGATTCTGACCGGACTGGCGGTGGGGCTGGGATTTCAGGCCAAGTACACCAACGCAGCCGAGCTGCTCTCTTTCCTGATATTCCTTCTGTTGGTTCCGGCCCGGCGCCGGCTGATTTTTTCCCAAGGGGCCCTCCTGATGCTCGGCACCGTGCTT
>CAZWQT010000008.1:8618-43537 GCA_964635945.1 uncultured Akkermansia sp.
CCGGCGCCGGCTGATTTTTTCCCAAGGGGCCCTCCTGATGCTCGGCACCGTGCTTGCCCTGATGTTGCCTATCCTGCTGTGGAATGCTTTCCGCGAGTGGATCGGGGCGCTGCACGTTTTTGAGGGAGGGGATTTTAACCGTGGATTCCGGTGGGACTTTGGAAAGTTTTCCGGCTTTTGGCTGCTTCAGGCGATCGTGGTTTCACCATTGCTGTTTTTGGTGATGTTGGCCGGAGCCATCCGGCCGGCAATGACCCGTGTGGCCCAAGGACCGCTTTATCTCCAGTGCCTCTTTTGGCCGCTGTTTGTGGCTTACGCCTGGGTCAGTCTGAACAAGACGGCCAACGGAAATTGGACGGCGCCGGCCTTGGTGGCGGGACTGGTCTTGGGAGCAGGTTGGGCGATGGTCCGATGGGATTCGGGAAGGATGGGCTGGCGGGTGGCTTTATCCTTGGCTTTGGGGGTCGGTCTGATTTTGACGGCCCTGCTCCATGATCTTTTTCCCCTCCGTTTTAAAAACAACCCCTTGGATCGGGCGAAAGGCTGGAAAGATTTGGCGGGGGAAGCTCAGAAAGTGAGGGAGCAGATCGGCGCGGACTTCGTGATCGCCGATGAGTACCAGACTGCGAGTCTTCTCTCCTTTTATCTTCCCGACCGCCCCCGAGCCTATACGCCGGATTGGCCGCAGGTGATGACCCAATATTCGCTTTGGCCGAGTTACCGGGAGACTTATCCGGAAGGCAGCATTGGGCTGTATGTGGCCGAGCAGCCCAATCCGCTGCCTCCGGTTGCCCGGGACTTTGAGTCGGTGCGGATTGTGGGCACCTATCGAAGGACCAGTTGGGGTCAGCCGATGGGGCCTACCTTCCACTTTTACGAGTGCCGCGGCCTGAAGGTTGGACAACCCACCACCTGGAAGGACAGGCTCGACTACACCCGCCGGGCCCCGAAGCCATGACAATCCTGTACCGATATTTAACCAGCCAGATGATGGCGGCCACCGCCGGTTCGGTGGCGGTGCTTTCCCTGGTCATCGTGTTGGGCAACGCCTTTAAACAGATTTTTGAGTTACTGGTGAATGATGAGATGCCGATCTCGCTGATCTTTAAAATGGTCGGCCTGCTGGTCCCCCAGGCCCTGACCTTCACGATGCCCTGGGGTATTTTGGTGGCGGCCTTGATTGTCTTTGGCCGGATGTCCCAGGATCTGGAATTGCAGGCGATCCGGGCGGCGGGCATCGGACTGATTCCGCTGGTGGCGCCGGTGATCCTGTTCGGTCTCTTTGTCTCGGGAATCTGTTTTTACAACAACGCCGTCCTTGTGCCGATGACTCTGCAGAAGTTTCATTCGATTTTGCTCGATATCGGCCGGGATAATCCGGCGTTTCTGATCCGGGCGGGGGAGCCGATGGACCGGTTTCCGGGGTATCGGATCTACATCGGAGAAAAAAAGGGGACAGACCTGACGGATATTCATATTTGGGAGTTGGATCCTGGCGGGATCCCGCGGCGGAATATCCGGGCGGAAAAGGGCACCCTTTCTGCGGATCTCGATGACCTTAGTCTGACGATTACCCTGCAAAAGGCGCGGCAGGAGGAGAGAGGGGACAATGCGGCGGATTTAAACTCCATCCGGGCGGGGCTCAGCGCGGATCAGTTGCCCCTCAAAATTTCCCTAAAAAACCTGATCAACCCCGAAGATCTCAAGGATATCCGGATTGCCGCCATGGGGGATTTGGTGGGACGGGTCTTTTCCCCCATGGAGGGTTACATCGATCCGAAGCAGGTCTATCCCATGCTGACGGAAATGCAGAAGCGGATCAGCTTTGCCTTGGCCCCTTTTACCTTGTTGTTGGTGGGGATTCCTTTGGGGATTCGGGTGCAACGAAAGGAAACTTCGGTCGGGGTGGTCATCAGTTTTTTTGTGGTCATGGCTTACTACGCTTTGATTTTGCTGGCCGAGGGATTGAAGGGGCGGGGAGGGGCCTATCCTGAGCTCATTGTCTGGCTCCCCAACCTGAGCCTCCAGATTCTGGGATTCTTTCTGCTTTGGCGGGCCAATTTCCAACAAACCTGAAAAAGGAAAGCGGCGGAGGGATCGAACCAGCCGCCGGCAGAGCTTTTAGGTCGCCTCAATTCCCTCAGCCTCCAAATGGGCGAAGAGGGAGTCGCGTCGTTGGCGTGCCTCACGCAGGTTCCGGGTTTCGAGGGAAACGCGGATCCGCCGTTTGGTGTAGTCGGCCTGGTGGACCGTATAGTGAATCCACCAGATGCCGTGGTTGTTCCAGAGGTGGTGATCCGGATTCTCCGGGTCGATCTTGATGCTGAGGGAGGCCCAAGGGGCCTGCAGGGTTGCGATACTCATGTTGATGCGTCTCCTTTCGGTGACACATCCCGAAGCGGGGCACAAAATAACCGCCGGCACATTCCTGTGCGGGCGGTTGGCCACGCGGAGAAGTTTGTTCGATCCCGCTGGGGGATCGCACATCGGAAGGAGGCTGAGGGCCTGCTTCCAGCCACCGTGGGATCTCCACCCCCGGTTGGCGGCCCCCGGTCTTTCGACCGGAGATCTCGGAATGCGTGATCTATCTTAAGAAATCCGCCGATGCCGTCAAGGGCGGGCGAAGTTTATGACACGGAGGGAGGAAGGCTGAAGCGAGGGCGCAAATCCCCGCCAATTCCCTAGCGGAGGCGCAATCCACTCTTGGAGGCAAACGCGGAGGTCGGCAGGCCGCCGCGCTCCAACTGGACGGAGCCGCAGCTTTTTCCTTTGGAGGGGCAGCAGGACTTTTCTTTCCCGCAAACATCCTGACAAGCCTCGGGGCAAGAGCCGGCATGAATCCAAGTGACGCAGCTCAGGAGAAGGATGAGGCAAGAGATGAATTTCATGGTAAGTACTATTGCGCAAGAAACGTCTCCGTCAACGGGCGACCGGGGGTGTCCTGGCTTTTTCCAAAGCAGCGGCGGCCTCATCGGGCCGTTTCAACTCCGCATAGAGGGCGGCGAGCAGGTTCCAGCCAGCGCGGTTTTGGGGTTCCAGTTGAGTGGCCCGCTCCGCAAACGGCACGGCTTGCTCAAACTGATTGGCGCCGGTTTTGGCGGTGGCAAGATTGAGCCAAGCTCGCGCATCCGAGGGCGAAAGCCGGGTGGCCTTTTCCGCCGCGACCGCGGCCGTGGCAAAATCCTTGCCGGCATTGGCACAGGCGGCCAACTGCACCCAGGCGCGGGGATCTTCAGGGCCCTTGGCCGTGGCCTGTTCGGCTGCTTCCCGCGCTTTTTCGACTTGGCCACTGGCGAGGCGCGCGGCGGCCAGCACCGACCACGCACGCACGGATTCGGGATTCAGCTTGGCGGCCTGCTCGGCGGGCCGAATCGCTTCCTTGAACTTTCCTGTGGAAATCAAAAGCTCCCCCAGCCCCTCCGCCGTGTCGCCGTCTTCCGGATCGAGGCGGAAAGCCTCCTCCAAGGCTTGGATGGCCTCGTCCTTACGTCCCATGGAAAGCATCAGGGAGCAAAGGAAGCGGCGGGGCTCTGGGTCGCGGGAGCCGTAGGCGGCTGCCATGCGGGCATCGGCCTCGGCTTCGGAGGGATGACCCCAGGCGATACGAACCATCGCACGGCGAAGAAGCAGGCCGGGATCGTTCGGGTGGCGTTCGATCGCAGCGGAGATGGCCTTTTCCGTCTGGGCAAAATCCTGGTTCAGGACGGTTTGTTCTGCCGTGGCGACGGCGGGGTCAAAGAAAGGGCTTCTCCCCGTCCACTTTTCCAGATCCCGAATACGGACAAAGGAATTGGGTTCGAGGGAAGCCTCCCGCAACCGGACCAGGGCGGGGAAGGGCACGGATTCGGACCGAGCCGGTGCACCGCCGCCTTTGACCGCCAAGGATCCCCGGGAGGCCACGCCGACCAAACGTCCTTGGTCATTGAGAACGGGGGAACCGGATTGACCCGGCATCATCGGAACGGTGGTGAGCATGGGTCGGCCGGGAGAGGAGGGAAGGGAGCGGACCTTTCCCCGGGAGGTGACCGGCAGATTCATCGAGAGCGGAAAGCCCGCCACCTGGAGCGGATCGCCGGGCCGTGGCTCCTCCTCGGAAAAACGCAGGAACATCTGCTCTTCGGCCTCCGTGCGCAAAAGAACGGCATCGGCAGAAAAATCCCCCGGACAAATTTCCTTCACGGAAAAAATCTTTCCGCGGGCGTTGCGCACGGAAATCCGGTCCCGGCCGGCGACCACATGGGCGGCGGTGAGGACGAGGCCGTCCGCGGTGAGAAAACATCCGGAGCCTATGCAGTTTTCGCGGTCATCGAGGATCTGGGCGAGAGCGAGGGAAACGTGAGGTGCGGGAGCGCCGACGCTCATGCGATCGGGGCGAAGCATGGCCGCCAGTGAACCCGAGAGGGCGTCCCCCTCCTGACCGGCTTTTTCCAGGGCGGCTTTGGCGGCGCCCAGTTTGTTTTGGTGAAGAAGGCTTCGGCCGAGGATGCGTTGAACTTCCGGGTCCCGGGGGGCAACTTCGAGGGCGGAAAGGGCCGCGGCTTCTGCCTCCGCATAGCGTCCGGAAAAATCAAGGGCGCGGGCTTTGAGTTTGCGGGCTTCGGGGTTGTCTTTGTTCCACCACAGGGCCTGGCTGGCTGCCACCACCGCGCGCTTCCCGCCTTCCCGCGGGGGCCACAGGTTTTGGGTCGAGGTTTCGGATTCTTCCGCCCGGAGGGGGCCAAAAGCAACAAGTCCGGCCAAGCAGAAGACCCCCCACCGGGCTCGCTTCATAGAAAAAAAGATCAGAGCAGGTTGCCTTGGGAGGTGGGGGGTTTCAGGCCGAGAACTTCGTAGGCTCGGGGAAGCGCGGTGCGGCCTTGGGGAGTGCGCTGCAGGTATCCTTCCAGAATGAGGTAGGGTTCGTGAACCTCCTCGAGGGTCCCCGGCTCTTCTCCCACGGCCGCGGCGAGGGAATGAAGTCCGGTCGGGCCGCCTTTAAACTTCCCGGTGAGGGCCTGCAGCAGCCGCTTGTCCATTTCGTCGAGGCCATGGCGGTCGATTTCCAGCATTTCCAGGGCGGCCACCACAGATTCGAGGCCGGCTTTTCCACCAGAGCGGGCCAGAGCGTAGTCCCGAACCCAGCGGAGGAGGTTGTTGGCAATGCGGGGAGTGCCGCGGCTCCGGCGGGCGATTTCCGGGGCGGCGGCATCCTCCAAATGTGTTTCCAGAAGCTGTGCCGAGCGGCGGACGATACGGGTAAGATCCTCGGCGGAGTAGTAGTCGAGGCGGTGAGCGACGCCAAAACGGGAGCGGAGCGGGGCACTGAGAAGTCCGGCCCGCGTGGTGGCCCCGATCAGGGTGAAGCGCGGGAGATTCAGGCGGACGGAACGGGCGGCGGGCCCCTGATCGATGACGATATCGATCCGGAAATCCTCGAGCGCGGGATAGAGGTACTCTTCGATGACCTTGGAGAGGCGGTGAATTTCGTCGATGAAGAGGATGTCGCCCTCCTGGAGGCCGGTGAGGAGTCCGGCAAGGTCGCCGGCTTTTTCTATCGCCGGCCCGGAAGTGGTGCGGACGGTGGCGTTCATTTCCGCGCCAAGAATGTGGGCGAGGGTGGTTTTGCCGAGTCCGGGAGGGCCGCTGAGCAGTAAATGGTCGAGGGGTTGGGAGCGGGCGCGGGCGGAATCGAGAAGAATGGACAGCCGTTCGCGGAGTTTGGGTTGGCCGGCGAAATCCGCGAGGCGTCCGGGGCGAAGCGATTGGTCCACGGCGTCCCCCGGGCGGGCTTCCGCGTTGAGCTTGTCGATGGCCTTTGTGGGCATGGGAAACGATGGGCTGAAAATCGAAGCTTTTAAAGCGCAAGGTGTGCCTTTTGGAGGGGACGAAAGCCTCTGGTTGTTTTAGCTTCCAGACTGATATGAAGTCCTCCTGGGCCGCGGTCTTCGACTGGGACGGAGTAGTTTTGGATAGTTCGCGACACCATGAGGAGAGCTGGGAGAGGTTGGCGCGGGAGACGGGCAAACCCCTTCCGGCGGGTCATTTTCGGAAAGGCTTTGGCCGGAGAAACATTGAGATCATGAGGGACATGCTGCATTGGTCCCAGGATTTGGAGGAGATTGACTGCCTCAGCCGGCGCAAAGAAGAGTTATACCGGGAGGTGGTGAAGGAGTGGGGGATCGACCCTCTGCCCGGGGTGCGGCCTTGGCTGGAGGAGTTGGCAAAATTCAAAATTCCCTGTGGGATCGGCTCCTCGACCGAGCACAAAAATGTCCTGCTGGGATTGGAAAAACTTGGATTGTCCGGACTCTTCCAAACGGCGGTCACGGCGGAACATGTGGAACGCGGGAAGCCCGCCCCGGATGTCTTCTTGGAAGTTGCCCGGCAACTGGGGGTTGAACCTGCCCGGTGCGTGGTCTTTGAGGATGCCCCTGCCGGGGTGGAAGCGGGAAGGGCTGCGGGAATGAAAGTCGTGGGGGTTACGACCACCCATCCGGAGGGTCATTTAGAGGGAGTGTTCCGGGAGGTGACCCGGTTGGATGAATTAACGGTTCCGGAAATTCAGAACTGGTTTTCTGTGGTTGCTTGATGGCGGTGGATGCTCTCCCTAGAACGGTGGGGATGCAGGGCATCCAAACGCTGGTAGGAGGATTGGGAGGTTTAATCGTCCGTTCCTGTCAGACTTCCGGGGGCATTTTCCTGCTCTTGGCCGACACTCTGCGGAGTCTTTTTCGCTATCGGATCCGTTGGGATCAGCTGCTGGAGCAGATGTACTTCATCGGAATCCGCTCGCAGGTGGTGGTGCTGACCACGGGGGCGTTTACCGGAGCCGTTTTTGCCGCCCAGGTGTGGTTCCAATTTAAGCGGTTTGGAATGGAGTCGGCGATCGGGCCGACCGTTTCGATTGCGATGTGTCGGGAGCTCGGTCCCGTGCTGGCTTGTTTGCTGCTCGCCGGTCGGGTGGGAGCGGCGATGGCGGCGGAACTGAGTTCCATGAAAATTACCGAACAGGTGGATGCGTTGCGGGCCTTGGGGGTTTATCCCACGGAATATCTGATCGTGCCGCGTTTCCTGGCTCTGGTGATTTCGGCTCCGGTGCTGACGGCCCTCGCCCTGGTGACAGGGATCGGGGTGGGATATTTTGTGGCGGTCCAGATTTTTGGCGTGGATGGGGCGTACTACTGGGACAACACGATCAAGTATACGGACCGAAAGGACGTCATGATTGCCCTGATCAAATCCTTTATTTTCGCCATCATCATTGCCTCCATCTCCTGTTACAAGGGAATGAATTGTCCGCCCGGAACGGCGGGGGTGGGCAAGACGACCACGGAGGCGGTGGTGAATGCCTCGTTGGCCCTTTTGATCTGCAACTTTTTCCTGACCGTTTTGCTTAACGCGGTGCTGTACTCCAACTGATTTCCCCGTGCTCGAACTCAAAGACATCCGGAAGCGTTTGGGCGGGCAGGAAGTGTTGCGGGGCGTCAACCTAAAGGTTGCACCCGCGGAAAAGGTGGTGGTGATTGGGCGGAGCGGTTGTGGCAAGAGTGTGATGCTCCGGCATATTATGGGGTTGCTGCAACCCGATGGGGGCGAGGTTATTTTTGAGGGGAAGAAACTGACCGGTTTGGGGGAGGAGGCGTGGAATCCTTACCGCCGGAAAATCGGCATGCTGTTCCAGGGGGCGGCGCTTTTTGACTCCCTTTCCGTTTTCGAAAACCTGGCTTTTCCGCTCCGAGAGGAGGGCGAAAAAGACGAGAAGGTGCTGCGGGACAAGGTGGCGGAGTCCCTGAAGATCGTTTCCCTTGCCGGCACAGAATCCAAGATGCCGGCGGAGTTGAGCGGCGGGATGAAGAAGCGGGTCGCGTTGGCCCGGGCGGTGATCCGCCGTCCCGACCTCATGCTCTACGACGAACCGACCACCGGTCTGGACCCAGTGGTGGGGGACAGCATCAACCGGTTGATCCTGCATTTGGGGAAGATGTTTGGAATGGCTTCGATTGTTGTGACCCACGATATGACGAGCGCACGGATGGTGGGCGACCGGATTGCCTACCTTCATGAAGGAAAAATTTATTTTGAGGGAACGCCGGAGCAGGTGGACCGCTGTGAAGATCCGCTGGTGCGGGACTTCGTCCGTGGGCATGCTTCCGGCATGGACGTGATTGGCTAGGAAGGAGAACCAAGTAAATGAGAGAGAGCAATCTGGAAGTCAAAGTGGGGCTTTTTGTCCTCGCCGGACTGGCGGCCATGGCGATGTTGATCATGGCCTTTGGGAAATTTGGCAATTATTTGAAAAAGACCTACCCGGTCGTGGTGGAATTTCAGGACGCCCGCGATATCTTGAAAAATTCCAAGGTGTTATGGCGGGGGGCTCAGATCGGGGTGGTTGCGGACACGCCTTTGTACCAGGCAGGGCAAAACTTTGTGGAGCTTACCCTGAAAATCAACGCGGGAATCGAGATTCCCACGGGCTCGAAATTTCGGATCGACCAGTATGGGATGCTGGGGGACCGGTTTGTGCGAGTGGTTCCTCCGGAAAGGCTGGATGGAACTTTTCTTGCTCCTGGCGCCCGGGTGCAGGGGGAGCAGGAAGCTGGGCTGAATGCGATGCTGGCTTCGGCGGGTCCGGCTTTGGAGGAGATTCGTTCGGCGGCACGGAGGGTGGACGAGTTTGCCAAGGCGGCGACGGGTCTCGTGCAGGAAGCGGAAAAAGGAAAGGGGCCCCTCTACACTTTGATGAAGGATGAAAAAATGGCCAACGACATGAAAGCGCTGATGGCCAACTTGCGCAGGCACGGAGTTCTTTTTTATAGCGATGACGCGGGGAAGACGGACGAGCCTAAGCCCAAGAAAACGGAGAAAAGTAGCCCCCCCAGCCGTGCGGTGCGGTGAGCGGCTCCGCCGGAGCCATTTTACTTGCCGCCGGTCAGGGCCGGCGTTTGGGGCACGATAAGTCGATCACCGAGATCGCGGGGCAGCCGGTGCTTGCCCATCCGCTTCGTTCTCTGCTGCAGTGTCCTCAAATCACCACGGTCGTGGTGACGGTCCGGAACGACGTGTTGGAACCAGCCAATAAATGGCTGGCCACCACGGATCTCCCCGCCGCACGGATCCATTTTATTCCCGGCGGCAAGGAACGTCAGGATTCCGTCTGGGCCGGTTTGGAGGCTTTGGGGAATGTGGTGGATTGGGCGGTGGTGCACGATGCCGCCCGGGTTTTGACGACCCGTGAGCTGATCGAGAGGGTGATCGTCGGAGCTCAGGCCACAGGGGCGGCGGCGGCTGCATCCAAAATGTCCGATACGGTGCGGGCCACGGATGGTTCTGGACGGATTCTTCGGCTGGTGGATCGAGAGGGTCTTTGGAGGATGGAGACGCCGCAGGTGGTCCGGGTGGAAATGCTGCGAAAGGGCTTGCAGACCGCCAGGCAAAACAAGGTTGTGGTGACGGACTGCCTGGCGGCCGCGGAATTGGCAGGAGTCCAGGGGGTGTTGGTGGAGTCGGGGGAGCCGAATTTAAAGATTACGGTTCCGTCCGACTGGGCTCTTTCCGAAGTCTGGCTGAGCCAGTGGCGCTGACGGGATTCGAACCCGTGTATGGTCCTTGAAAGGGACCTGTCCTAGGCCTCTAGACGACAGCGCCGAGAGCGCGTCACCTTACCCGAGGAAGTCTCCATCCCAAAGTTGATTTTGACCGCTGAGCCCAAGTCCGGAAAACCCTGGTCCCCAAGGTGTGCCTGCCGGTGGTCTGGATCCGTTCCGGCATAGAGCAGTTATTATATTTATATATCATGATATAATGATATATAACTCGACAAATCAGGTCGTTCTTTTAGGGTTTGCGGATGGAAGCGAGGGAAAGAGTCCTGCTGAAGCGCCGGCAGCTCGAACAGGCGTTGGGACAAAGGATTGTCCTGATGGATGGGGCCATGGGCACAATGGTTCAGCGGCACAATCTGACGGAAAAAGATTTTCGGGGGGAACGCTTTGCTTCCCACGGCAAGGATCTGAAGGGCAACAACGACATTCTCGCGATTACCCGCCCGGAGGTCATCGGAGGGATTCACCGTGCTTACTTGGAGGCCGGGGCCGAGATCATTGAAACCAATACCTTCAACACGACCTCCATTTCGCAGGCGGACTACGGACTGGAAGGTGCAGTCCGGGAAATCAATCTGGCGGCGGCCCGGTTGGCCCGGAAGGCAGTGGACGAATTCTTGACGGCCAATCCCGGTCGGCAGGCGTGGGTTGCCGGAGCGGTGGGGCCGACGAACCGCACGGCGTCCATGTCCCCGGATGTGAACCGGCCGGAATTTCGGGCAGTGACCTTCCGGCAACTGGCGGATTCCTATGGCGAGCAGGTGAGGGCGCTGATCGAGGGAGGAGTTGATGTGCTCCTGCCTGAAACCACCTTTGACACCCTTAACCTCAAAGCGGCGTTATGGGCGATGGATGAGATTTTCGAGGAGATTGGATTTCGCCTGCCCGTGATGATCTCAGTGACGATCACAGATGCATCGGGGCGGACCCTTTCCGGTCAGACCACGGAGGCATTTTGGCATTCCATCCGGCATGCCCGGCCTTTCAGCGTGGGCATTAACTGTGCGCTTGGTCCCAAGGAAATGCGTCCTTACATGGCCACCTTATCCAAGGTCGCGGACTGCTTTGTCAGCTGCTACCCGAATGCCGGCCTTCCCAATGCTTTCGGCGGATACGATGAAACCCCGGAACAGATGGCGGAGGTGTTGCGGGAGTTTGGCCAGGCCGGATTCCTGAATTTGGTCGGGGGTTGTTGTGGGACGACTCCTGAGCATATTGCGGCGATCGGTCGGGGAATTCATGGTTTGTCACCCCGGGTGGCCCAGCCTCCGCCTCCGGCCACCGTGTTGAGCGGCCTGGAACCCTACACGATTGGAACGGGGGGTTCCTTCACCTCGATCGGAGAACGGACCAACGTGACGGGATCCCCCAAGTTTGCTGGTTTGATCAAAGAAGAGAAATTTGACGAGGCGGTGGCCGTGGCCCGGCAACAGGTGGAGGCGGGGGCGAATCTGATCGATATCAATTTTGACGAGGCGCTGCTGGATGGGGAGGCGAGCATGAGCCGTTTTCTCAACCTGATTGCGAGCGAGCCGGAAATTTCCCGGGTCCCCCTGGTGCTGGACAGTTCGAAGTGGTCTGTGTTGGAGGCCGGCCTTCAGTGCGTCCAGGGGAAAGTTGTGGTCAATTCGATCAGTCTCAAGGAGGGGGAAGCGCCGTTTCTAGAGCAAGCTCGCAAAGCCCGCCGCTATGGGGCGGCGGTGATCGTAATGGCTTTTGATGAGGAGGGGCAGGCCACAGAGCGGAAACGAAAGGTGGAGATCTGCCGTCGGGCGTATCAGCTTTTGACAGAAAAGGCCGGTTTTGCCCCGGAGGACATCATCTTCGACGTGAATATTCTCACCGTGGCCACGGGCATCGAGGAGCACAACGGCTATGCCGTGGAGTTCATTGAGGCGGTCCGGGAAATCAAGCAAACCCTGCCGGGCTGCAAAACAAGCGGGGGGGTCTCTAATATTTCCTTCTCCTTCCGTGGTAACAATCCGGTGCGGGAGGCGATGCACTCCTGTTTTCTTTATCACGCCATCCAGGCGGGTTTGGACATGGCGATCGTCAACGCCGGCCAGCTGGCGGTCTATGAGGAAATTCCCAAAGACCTCAAGGAGCGGGTGGAGGACGTTTTGCTGAACCGACGACCTGATGCCACGGAGAGGATGCTGGAGTTTGCCGAGACCGTGAAAGCCGGGGGCAAGGCGGTGGTGAAGGACGAGGCATGGAGAAAGGGTTCGGTGGAGGACCGGCTTTTGCACGCCTTGCTGAAGGGCATCACGGATCACATCGACGAGGACACCGAAGAGGCTCGCAAAAAATATGGACGGCCTTTGGAAGTCATCGAAGGGCCGCTGATGGGGGGGATGCGGCATGTGGGGGATCTTTTTGGGGAGGGTAAAATGTTTCTCCCCCAAGTGGTCAAGAGTGCCCGGGTGATGAAAAAGGCGGTCGCCTATTTAACGCCTTACATGGAGAAGGAAAAAGCGGCGGGCGCCCAATCCCGGGCCGGCAAGATTCTCATGGCGACGGTGAAGGGTGACGTGCACGACATTGGGAAGAACATCGTGGGAGTAGTTTTGGCCTGCAATGGCTACGAGGTGATCGACCTGGGGGTGATGGTCCCGTGCGAAAAGATTTTGGCGGAAGCCAAGACCCACGGGGTGGATGTGATCGGACTGAGCGGGTTGATCACACCCTCCCTGGACGAGATGGTTACGGTGGCTTCGGAAATGGAGCGGGAAAAGATGGGCCTACCGCTGTTGATTGGCGGAGCGACGACCAGCGCAGCCCATACCGCGGTAAAAATCGCCCCGGCGTATACGGGTCCGGTGGTCCACGTGATTGATGCCTCCCGGGTGGTCGGGGTGGCCCAGCAACTGTTGTCCAAGGAGAAGGGGCCCGGTTTTCTTCAGCAAGTTCGGCGGGACCAAGAAAAGGCACGGAAGGACTTCGAGAGCCGGCGCTTGGCGCAAAAGCTTCTGCCAATTGCCGAGGCGCGCAAAAACGCCGCACGGTTCGACTGGTCCCAAGATCCGGAGAAGCCGCAATTTCTGGGGTTGCGGGTCTATGAGGACTTTCCCTTGGCGGAGTTGGTTGATTACGTCGATTGGTCACCGTTTTTTCATGCCTGGGAGTTGCGGGGGCGATTTCCAAAAATCTTTGAAGACCCCGTAGTGGGCACCGAAGCCCGCAAGCTTTATGAGGACGCCCAGGTTCTCCTGATGAAAATCCTGAAAGAAAAGCGGCTCAGGGCCAAGGGGGTTGTGGCTTTTTTTCCGGCCAATTCCGAGGGAGATGACATCGTGCTTTATGAGGATGATCGTCGGAAAAAAATTCGGGCACGGCTCCACGCGCTACGCCAACAGGCCGCCCGGACAGACGGTCAGCCGAACCGGTGTCTGGCCGATTTCGTGGCGCCGGTCTCCAGCGGGAAAAAGGACTATGTCGGGGCCTTTGCAGTCACGGCAGGGCACGGGGTCGAGGAGTGGGCCCGGGAGTTGGAAAAGAGCCACGATGATTACCAGGCAATCCTGCTGAAAGCCCTCGCGGATCGGTGTGCCGAGGCCTTTGCGGAAAAGATGCATGAGATCGCCCGGCACGCGTGGGGATTTGGCAAGGGGGAGAACCTTTCCAAGGAGGACCTGATTGATGAAAAGTACCGCGGGATCCGGCCCGCGGCAGGTTACCCGGCTTGCCCAGATCACACGGAAAAGCGGGGGCTGATGTCATTACTTGAGGCGGAAAAAAACACGGGGATCCGTTTGACGGAGAGCTGTGCCATGACTCCGGCCAGCTCCGTGAGTGGGCTCTATTTTGGGCATCCAGAAGCCCGGTATTTCGCAGTCGGAGCCATTGGGAGAGACCAGGTGGAGGATTATGCAGCTCGAAAGGGTGCCACCCGGACCGAGATAGAAAAGTGGTTGCAGCCCAATCTGGCCTATTCACCCTCCCTCTAGGGGTAAATCGGCCCCTTTTTCGACCAGTTTTCCCATTCTAAACCCCTATTCCATTGACCCTTTCGGGGTGGATTCTAGTTTAGCGAGATGATTCGAGTTTGGATCGTGCTTTTGGCCTCCGCCTATGGCCTTGGCATTTCAGCGGCCAGGAGTGAAGAAAAACAAAAGCCCAATTTCGCTTTTGGAAAACCTCAGGATTTGGAAATTGAGCTCGTGCCGGTGCCGGACGCAGTCGGTTCGGGCGGGAAGCCTGTTCCCACCGGCGCCGAGTCAAAATCCTCCCAGGATGGCCGGTGGTTGCGGATGGATGTGCCTTTTTCGACTGAAAAAAAATTCACTCCGGACCTTAAATTCCGGTTTTATCTCGAGGGATATGAGGTGATCGAAGGGGTGGGGGGAGCCAAGGACTCAGAAAAGTTTGTGGTCCTGACGGGGGAGGTTTCGTATCGGGACGTTCCCAAAGGAGCCAAGCACTTTGCGGGTATGTTTCTGCCTCCATCCTCAGCCCTTCGCTTTGCCGGTTCAAAATCCACCGGAGAGACTGATTGGAGCGGGAGAAAAATGAATCTTCGCGTCGAGGCGACAGACGGGGGAACCCCGGTGGAAGAAGTTTTTGACCTGCAGGGAGATAAGGAAAAAGGGCTGAGCGGTCGGGGTGGAAAAAAGGATCCGGACTGGCATAAATCTGCCGACGCCCAGGAAATATCCGGCGCCCTTTTGCCGATCACGGAAACTCCTTTTTGGCCTAAAGATTTTAAACGCTATCCCCAGCTGAAAAAGCCTTAGGGAAAACGTACGGGCGGCATGGCTTCATTTTCCCGAACTTTGGCCGTTGATGTAGGGGCCTCGGCCGTCCGCTTGATTGAGGTGGGGCCGGACTCCAAAGGCCGGCCAGCGATTCTTGCCTTGGCGGAGGAAGAAATTGCCTATGATCCCGCCAAGACCTCGGATTTTCTTCCGCTTTACCTACAGGCCCTCACCTCCGCCCTAGGCAGAATGCCGACAAAAACCCGCCTCTGTCATCTGTGCTTAGGGGGTCCGGCGGTCTTTTCCCGGATTCTCAAGGTGCCTGCAGCGGACCCCGGAAAAGTCGGTTCCATGGTCGGGTTTGAAGCCCAGCAAACCGTTCCCGCGATTGAGCAGGCCCTCTGGGATTATCAAATCCTACCTTCGTCCCAACCTGGCGAGGTCGAGGCTCTCATCCTGGCGATCAAAAAGGACACGGTCGAGGAGATGTCCGCCGCCGCTTCCGCCGCCGGTTTGCGGCCTCAACTCGTAACCCTCGCCCCGGCGGCTTTGTTGAACGCTTTTTATTTTAACTATCCCGATGCAACGGGCTGCAGTCTCGTTTTGGAGATTGGGGCCCGTGCCACCACGATCCTACTGGTGGAGGGATCCCGTTTGTTTGTCCGGGTGGTGCCCTTAGGAGGGGGGACGATGACTCAAGCCGTGGCCACGGATTTGCAAGAAACCTTTGCGGGGGCGGAGCTTTTGAAAAAAGCGAAAGGCTTTGTCCACCCTGGAGGGGCTTACGAAGATCCTTCTGATGCCGCCACAGCAAGGATATCCAAACTCACCCGAGGAGTGATGACCCGTCTGCATGCGGAAGTGGAAAGGTCGATCACCTTTTTCCGGAGTCAGCAAGGAGGTGGAAAGCCAACTCAGGCTTGGTTGACCGGCGGGGGCACTATGATGGGGTACACGGATCTTTTTTTTCGCGAGAAGTTAAAGATTCCGGTGGAACCGTTACAACCTTTCCGGCGGCTCTCCCTCCCGGCCTCCACGGATTCAACATCGGCAGTCCAAAATTTCCCTGCTTGGGGGGTTGCGGTGGGAACAGCACTGCAGGGCTTACCGGATGTGCCAGTACGCGTCAATGTCCTTGGGGCGTTGGGCAGGGCGCAGGCTGAAAAAAGCCGTGATTTTCCCGGGATCCTTTTGGCAACGATCGCAGGGGCCGGTTTATTGTTACTGCCCGGAATTCACGGCACCTGGCAGTCGGCTAAGATGGGGGGGCGCTTAGCAGACCAGACAGCCCAGGTTGAGGAAGCGAGCGTGGCTTTACAAAAGTTGGAGGCAGAAAATAAGAAATTCCTCGGGACGATCCAGACCGCGGAGCTGGCTTTGGAGCTGGAGAGGGAGCGGATGCGCTGGCCGCAACTGCTTGCGGAGCTGAAGAAGCATACCCCCAAACGACTTTGGATCACTAGTTTGCAGGTTGTGGCGGCTCCCGAAAGTTCCGAGGAAGCAAAGCCTGGGACCAAGTCCTCGGAAAAGCCGTCACCGGTCATCGAAATCGGCGGCAGGTTCGAGACTCAGTCGGAAAAAGCTGATGCCGAGGCGGTGGAGAATTTTCAAAAAGCGCTCGAAAACGGAGGGGTGCTTCGTAACGTTACGGTTTTGGAGCGGGAAACGCCCCAATATATGGACGGCAAAACCGATCAGGTGGCGCTTAAGTTCCGCCTCAAGGCAAACTGGCCGCGGGAAGCACAGCCTAAACCCAAAGCCCAGGGGGGCGAAGGATGAGTAAGGGGCTCAATAAAAACCAGCTACTCCTTGGCGGGGGAGTTGTCCTAGTGGCAGGGGGATTGGCGTGGTTCGGCCTCAATGGTCTGGCAGAAAGGCAAGCTGAAGCTGAGGCACTCGCAGAGCGGATGGGAAATCCTGCCCTGGCGGCCCTTTTGTCCCAATCCGGTGGGGTGAATCGGGCGACACGAGAAGCCGTGGAGATTCAAAAATTGGGTAAAGATCTTTGGGGGGACTTACCCATTACCCGTTGGTCTCAGGCCACCCAAGAGCTAGCGGGAGATGGAAAGGATTGGGCGAAAGATTCAGGAAAATGGAAGGACCAGCTGATTTTTGTCCAAAGCCAACTGCAAAAAGATGCCAAGGCGGGTGGGGTGAAGTTGTCGCCTGAATTTTATTTAGGGCTGGACGGCTTCCGGCAGAAAAGTCCCACGACCGAGGAGGTGCCGGAACTGGCCTTGCATTTGTCGGTGGCGGAACGGTTGATCCGGCGACTGTTGGATGCACGGAAGGTCAAAGAGCAGTATCCGACGGTCTGCGAGGTCATGAATTTGTCCGGACCCGGCACGGATTTAGAAAAGGGGGGGCAAAGGGAATCTTCCCCGGTGCCGAAAACCGGGAGCAAGCCAGGTTCACCTGCCTCTGGAATCGAGCGAAAATCATTCACAATCGAGATTCGTTGTTCGCCCGAAGTACTTTACGATTACGTGAAAGTATTGGCGGAGGATCCGGCGCTTCTTCTGGTGACTGACCTCCAAGTAGTCAATGAAAAGCAAACCTTTCCCTTGCGTTCGGAAATTGCCAAAAAGTTTACACCAGTGACCTCCGCGGGTGCCGAGGTTGCTCAGGAACAAAAAACAGATGACAAAAAGCTGCTGGAAATTTTGGCGGGAGAAGAGGCATTGAATGTGAAGCTAAAAATAGAGTTTGTCGCCTGGAAGAGTCAGGAGGAGCCAAAAGCCAAAGTGCCCCCGGCTGCAACGCCTTGAAGCCTTCTTCGTGGCTTTGCGGGGGGTTGATTGCCGCCGGGGTCGCCGGGCTTGTCTATTTTGGGGTGGGGTTTCTCCAACCCGGTCGGATTGACGTTATCGAAAATCCAGGAGGGGATGGCAAGCCGCTGCTGCTCGAAGCCAAGAAAAAGGCTGAGGCTGTGCGGCAGGCCCGGCAGAAAGCTGCTGGGACTGCCCAGGGGTTTTCTGGCTTGCGGGGCACCGAGGGGGAACATCGGGTGTTTGTTTCTGCCCAGCTTGTTTATTTGCCCGGCAACGCTGAGCCAGTTCAATCCTTGGATCCGAAGATGGTGACCAAGGACGGAATCGAGGTGGGATGGAAAAAAGAGTTCCGACTTGATCCGGCTGATCCCAGGGTCAAAGACGAGGACCCGGATGGCGACGGCTTTACCAATCTGGAGGAGTTTCTGGCGAAAACCGATCCGACCAACAAAGCTCAAAGTCCGGCCAAGGAAAGCAAGCTGAGATCACGTTCCCTTGAGGCCGTCCCCATGGCTGTTAGTTTTTCAGAAAAAAGCGGCGGACTTTTTACCCTCCGTTTTCAAGTCGGGGCGCGCAGGGGGGAATTTAAAGGAAAGCCGGGAGATTCATTTTGGATTATGGCAGGGCCGGAGGGGATTCGATCTTTCTCCGATTTATCGAAGGCCAAGGAAGCCCAGGCCAAGGCCAAATCTGCCGGAAGAAGTGTGCACCTGATCCCTCTTGAAATTGTCTCTTATGTTGAAAATCTTGAAAAGATCAAGGACACCAAAGCAGGAGGAGTCGAGGTTGAGGTGGATAACTCTTTTTTAGTTTTGGAAAGAAAAGATGCGCTGGCAGGACCGAGCAAACTTCTTTTCAGCTCCGCCAGTTCCCCTCGCAGTTTGACCTGGGACGTGGGGGAGATTCGATTCTACACGCCCGCGGCGGGGGGCACGGAATTGGGGCCTTTCCAGGTAGGGGAGGCATTCTCCTATGAAGGAAAGGAGTTTTCGGTCATGGGGCGTGAAGGGAAAAAGATCCAATTGCGGAACAAGGGCGAAACAGGTCAGCAGGATTTTTGGGTGCCAGAGGAAATTCCGGTTGCGGCTGGAACCACGGCAGTACCCTGATCGGCTGCTGGGAACTATTCCCAACCATTCGCAAGTTTTTCAGAGACCAGGAAGCCGGTCGTTGACCGGCCGAAGGGATAGCCAAAAGTTAAGGACTTCTTATGCGGATGAAGTTTCTCTATCTAGTCCCTTTCCTGTATTGGGTTTCTGGGAGCCCATTGACAGCTGAATCCGCGGGGGAGAGTGAGGCAATAGCCCCTGAGGTGGGCTCGGCTGAGATGATGCAACGGGAGATAGATCGGCGGAGGGAGTCGACCTTTCAGCTCAACGAATTGCTTGATTTGGCGGATAGGCTGTATCGCTCAGGAGAGTGGGACCATGCGGAAGCCAAGTATAACCTTGTTCTCTCCGGGACAGATCCCCAGGCACAAACCAGCGGTTTTTACAGGCGTGCCCAGATCGGAAAGGCAAAATGTCTGGCCGCGAGAGCCATGGCCAAGGAAGAGCAGGGAAAAGCTTCAGAAGCTGCCGGGTTGATGCAGCAAGCTGTTGAATTAGACCCGCAAAATAAGGCTTTGGCTCGTCAGGCGGCAGAGCTGCGAGAGGAAGGGGGTCGGCAGTCCAATCCATACGGTGGAAATTCCGCCGTCTCCGATGACCTCATGCAAAAAACCTCAGAGATCAAACGTCTTCTTTCCTTGGCAGATCAGCTGACCGAAACGGGGCAATATCGGGAAGCTAGGCAACAGCTGGATGATGTTCTGAGAATAGATCCATATCACCGGGTCGCGCGAAAAAAAATTGAGCTCCTGGAAGAAAAAAGAATGGCCGCGGCGGATCGCCGGTATTTGGCCAGTCGGGAAAAAGCCCTAGCCAAGGTCACCGAAGCCTGGCTTGCGCCAGCTCCAGCTCGGATCAGTCCCCAAAAGGGTAGACAGACCGGTGCGGCGGGTGATTCCAAGGTGGCCACGATTCTTAAGAAATTGGCGGAAATTCGGATTCCTGAACTGACCTTCAACGAGCGACCCATTCGTTCTGCGGTCGAGGAGTTGCAAAGGCTGAGTGAGCAGTATGATCCGGATAAGGTCGGACTAAATTTTGTTCTCCGCCTGCCTCCTGCCGCTGCAGGTACGGATGCTGAGTCTGCCACCGTGAGTCTTGAGCTGCGCGACATCACTTTGCAAACTGCCTTGAAATATCTTTGTGAACAGATTCGTGGGGGTGAAAAATTGAGGTTTGAGGTGGAGAATAGTGCGGTGTTTTTGCTTCCCGCCACGGAGACAGGGGGTGAGTTGGAGATTCGCAGTTACAATCTTCCGCCAAGTCTCATTGCGAATCTGCCGGAAGCCTCGAACGACCCCAAGACTCTTGCTGGCGACATCCTGAAAAATATCGGGGTCAATACGTCAGTCGAAGGCGCTTCGGCCGTATGTTTTCGCGATACGGGCAAAATGGTGGCTCGGAACACCCCCGGGGAGCTTAATAAAATTGAGCAACGAATCCGTGACGCCCAAGGGGAGAAGGCGCAGAAGCAGTTTGAAGTGGAGACAAAGTTCCTTCAATTCTCCGACAATGACCTGAAGAATTTCACTTTTAACATTCAGATGAATGGGAACACCAGCATTCCTGCTCCCGGAATCCCTGGGCAGGCTTACAACCCAGCCTCCGCCTCGGGGGGAACTGATGGTCTTCGGGGAACAGCCGGTCTCAGTCAAAGCGGGGTTTCAGCCTTTTCCCTGCAAAACCTGCTTGATCCAACCTATCCCCAGGATGTTTCTAATCAGGTGGGTCTGAACGCCCGGGTTTTTGGCCGGGGCTTTGCGGCCGTGCTTCAATTGTTACAAAATGCGATTGGCCGCGACCTGGTCGCTGCCCCGCGGGTCACGCTTGCCGATGGTAAAGAGTCAAAAATAGTGATCAGCCGGCAGATGTTCTACCCCACAAGCTACACCCAACCTACGGTGCCCAACAACGATCAGGGGGTGGGCGCTGGTTTCATTTTGCCAAGTAATCCCACCGGTTTTGAGTCCCGCGACATTGGGGTGACTTTGACGGTCAAAGGGGAATCCACATCCATTCCAAAAGCAGTCGACCTTGATTTTACCAAGTTGGAGGTCGAGGACTTTGAGGGTTTCATCGACTATGGCGCCACCATCGCCACAGTCACCCAAGGTCAGGGGGGCTTTTTGGATCCGGCCGCTGCGACGACTATTGATCCTGTTTCTGAGCCTGTTGGGCAGGCTCCTTATCTGGTTCCTATTTTCACAAAGCGTTCTCTGCAGAGCCGCGTTCGTTTGCTGGATGGAGAGACTGTCGGGCTGGGGGGGTTGATCGCCGAGTCCGTCCAAAATGTGGATGACAAGGTCCCGGGGTTGGGAGACGTTCCGATTTTGGGCCGGCTTTTTCGGAGTGAGGCTTCCCAGAAGATTAAATTTAATCTGGTGATTTTTTGTACAGTGCGAATCATTGAGCCGGACGGGCGGCTCAGTTTTCCGGACGACGAGTCCAATCCAGAATACGCCCAGGCTGGGTCGGCTGAAATGATGCCCTCGGTGCCATGAAAAACGTTTGTTGCTTGATCTTCTGTCTGGGGCTGATTCCAGCGCTGGGTCTTAGCGCTGACCTTCAGGAGCAGTTGGCGGCAGAGAGTGGTCGTCGGGAACAGGCGACTCGACCCCTCCAGCAAGCTTTGACGCAAGGGGAGCAGTTAGCGAAACAAGGGGAAACCTTGCGGGCGTGGGAGGGGTTGATTCAGGTCTGGCAGCAGACACCAGAGTCCCTGCAAGCGACACCCTTGGGGCAGCAGGTTCGCCGGGAGCTTTCCGCTTGGGAACTCGGCTTGGGCGAGGGGGAAGGACTCCAGTCCCGTTGGCCGAAGGCCCGGGAGTGGGCGTTGCGGGCGTTACAGCACAATCCGAACAATTCAGGGGCACAGAGTCTCCTTGAAAAAGCCGATGCTATTCTTCGTCGTGGAGCGGTAGCCGGGGAGGAGGTGAATCCGGCGTTGACCAACCGATTCTTTGAAAAATTGCAGGGAGTGCGGGATGGGCTTAAGGAAGCCGAACAGCTTCGGGAGACCGGCCAGCTTGACCGGGCAGAAGGACGGTATGAGGAGGTTCTCCGGCTGGATCCCTTCAATGTCGTGGCGACTGAGGGGATTCGAAAGATTTATGAAGAGCGTTCCCTTGTCGCCGATCAAACCCGGGATGTCTCGAATTTGGAGCGCCGCCGGGAGGTGCGGGAAGCCTGGAATAATATCTATCCGAAGAAAAATACCGGCCAGGGGGGGACGCAGGTGACCGGGCCTTTGACGGCATCACCCACGTTTGTGCTCGAACAAAAATTGAAAAACATCCGAATTCCCCAAGTGGATTTCGCTGGGGCTGATTTGGAAACGATTCGGCGGGCGCTGAATACCCTGAGCCGACAATACGACACCGATGCCAACAAAACAGGTGTCAATTTTGTAGTAAGTGCCGATGTGGTCAGTTCCCAGGCGGTTCACCTGAAGCTGCGGGATATTTCCCTGGACGAAGTGGTTCGTTATGTTTCTCAAATCGCAGGGGTAAAGCCCCGTTTAGGGGATGTGGGGGTGACCTTTACTCCTCTAGTGGAAACTCGCCCCGACCTGATCCCTCGGGAATTCACGGTCAGCCCCTCCTTTTTTAAAGAGGCGGGTGGTTCGGAGGCGGCCCAAGCTGAGAAGCGGGGAGGTGCGACTGCAGACGGAGCGGACGTTGGTGGATCAGGATTGAGTGAGCAAGCCAAACTGAAAGAGCTTGGCGTCAAGTTTCCGGACGGCGCATTCGCGGTTTATAATCGCAACACCAGCCGTCTTCGCGTGGTTAACAATGCGGAAATGCTTGATCTAATCGGCCAGCTGATTGGTGCGGCGGAAGAACAAACTCTTTTGATTCAGGTAGGAGTTCGGTTGGTGGAGATCAACCAAAACGACCTCGATAGCATTACGGCCAATTCCACGTTGGGGGGATCGCCTCTTTCCGTGATCCCCGCTGGTTTAACCAGCGACAATCAAGGCCCGGTTGCTGTCACTGGAGCGGGCTGGAATGCCCAACTCAACCAGATTCAAGGGGTGGGCCTCCTGCCCAACAATACCCTGCAGTCATTCCTGCAGCAGGGAATCTTGGCCGGCACCAACCAAACGAGCACCTATGCTCTCAATACCACGGAATTGGGGGGGACGATCCTCAATGGCATGCAATTTCGGTCCTTGATCACGGCGATTTCCCAAAAAACCAGTGCTAATGTTCTGGCGAACCCCTCGATCGTTCTAAAACGTGGGCAAGAGGGTGTGATCGAGGTCACCCAAGAATTTCGCTACGTCCAGGAATACAATGATCCCCAATCCAGTATTCGTACCATCATTCCTGCGGGTGGGGGTGTTTTCAATACCGGGATCCCTGGTCCTGAAACGGTTATTAGCTCCTTCCCCTCCCAAATCAGCGATGCCGTTCCCATTGGAGTCAAAATGGGGGTCAAACCTGATATTACGGGGGATAACAGCCGGGTCCTCATGGAGATCAAACCCAGCTTTGTGGACTTCGAGGGCTACATTAATTACGGCACGGAGATCAATTCAGCGTATGCAGCTGCCTACTTTTCAAATTCGGTCACCATTCTGACCAATAACATCCAGCAGCCTGTATTTGTACGAAGGGATTTAACTCTGCCTTCCGTGGAGGTCAGCGATGGTCACACCATGATGTTGGGAGGACTCTTGCGCGAAGATATCCAAAAAATCGATGAGAAGGTGCCGATCATCGGGGATATCCCTATTTTCGGAAGGGCCTTCCAAGGCAAGACGGAGCAGGCCATCAAAAAGAATACCCTCATTTTTGTGACTCCTCGAATTCTCCAGGTGGACGGCCAACCTCTCAATCCGACCGCGGGGGCTGCGACGACGGTTTCGGCCGCCGTTTCGCCTTAGACGTCTACTTTCGGATTAGCCTGTATTCGAAATCGCTGGGAATCTGTCGGGTGTTACCGGCGGACCAACCTAGAAGATTCGCCGTGGAGTAACCCAGACCGCCGAATATAAAGTAGAAAATTGAACTAGCCGTGTCTGCCGTTTCAGACTTGGCATACCAGAGGCGAAGCGTGACCTCTTTGGGGCCGTGGACAGGAAGATCGATCCCTCCTCGTCTCTCCTCGTCGTTGATTTTTATTTTTTCGAGGGATTCATAGCGGATCCAAAGCGGTTTTGGCTGGTCGTTCTTAATACCGGCTGGGCTTTCTCGTTTAACCTCTGGTCGGCGTTCAGCGCGGGTTTTCTGCGCTGACTGCATGGTGGGTGAATCGATGGGAATGCGGAGAATTTGACGGTAGGTCCCAGCAGGGAGGAAGACCTTTTCCTTGGTGTCGAGGGTCACGAGTTCCAGATCTTCCGCGAGATTGAGGTTGGCCAGTTCAGGCGTCACCGGCGGCAGATCCTTTTTTTCAATTCCCTCGGAGGAAGCTTCCGATGCCGTACTCTGTCCCATGGGGTCGGTAGAAGAAGTCTCCGAATGTGAGGTGGGTGCCTCCGAGCCGGTGTGTTCTCCTGATCCTTCCATGGGGTCTGCGGGAGGAGCGGGAGGGGTGCTTGCGGCGGCTTCCGCTTCCTCTGACAAAACGCTGGCGGGGTCTCCGGCAGAAGCCAGAGGAGGAGCCAGATCAAGCCACAGGGCTAGATATAAGAGAGGGAGACGAAACATAATTATGAAACCAGACCGATCCGGCGGAGCCAAACGGCTGCCTGGGGGTGATCCTTGCTCCATCCCTGCAGTTCCCAAAGCCATCCCACTTTTTCTGCAAAAAGATAAAGCCCGGCGAGTCCAAATGTGAGGATGGGCAGCGTTCCGGCGAAGAAAGGGGGAATACGATTCCCTTGGCCTAAAGCCACCGCCAAACGGGTGAAGACAAGGAAGGCAAAAAGGACAAAGACGCTGCTAAAAACGGTGGCCGCCACGTTCCGACGCGCATCCGTCATTCCAAAAGCGATGCCAAAGAGGCAAAGCAGAGGGCAGGCCAGGGGGTACATGAGCCGGTGCCAATGTTCTGTGGAATAGGGGGCACGTAACCTCTGGTTTAAACGGGCGGTATCTCCTGCCAAGCGGGCGACTTCCGGCCAAGGCAGGACATCTGGAGGCACCAGTTTGGCTGCCAACATGGCCGGGGGCTCGGTCAGCTCCGGCACCAAGAGCTCCGGGAGGAGCGGTCCGGCGGTTTCCAGGCCAATCTCCGTCCCATATTCGATCCGGCGTGCATTTTGCAGGTGCCAAATTCCGCCGCGGTACTCCCCGGAGACGGCAAAGATTTTTGCAATATCCCGGCCCTCCGGTTCAGTGCGGATGAGAATCTCCACGTTCTGGAGACTCTGGGAACGCAAATCCAGCCGACCAATATACCAAATCGTTCCCTCCGTTTTTCCGGGTAATTTTGGGGAGCGGTACACCACGGAGGAGAAGGATTTTTCCTCCGTGGATTCTTTCTTGATCTGTTTCTTCACCTTTTCCCGGTTGGCCTGGGCGGTGGGGGAAAGGGAGAAGGATAGGAAGTAAAGGACCAGGGAAAGGCCTGCGCTACAGACCAGAAACGGCCGGGCCAGGATCAGGGGGCTCATTCCGGCGGCCAGCAAGGCCACCGACTCCCGATGGCGAGAAAAGTAAGCCAGAACATAGAGGGTAGCGAAAAGCACGCCGACAGGGAGGATGGATTGGGCCAGATCGGGTAGCTGAACGAGGAAGTATTTTGCCAGCAACCAAAAGGAAGGTCCCTTTTCAATCAGGCGGCCGATTTTGTCGAAAATGTCGAACGTCAGCCAAAGGGTGAAGAGAGCCGCAATCACAAAAAGCAGGGGGAACAAAACGGAGCGCCAAAGATATTTTTCGACGATTTTCATCTTCCGTGGGAATCTAGGGGTTGCGGCTTATGAACATTGCCCACGATCTTTCAGCCTTGGAGGATACCGTCAAGCGGTGTCATGCGCTGGTCCCGGCGGTGGAAGCCGCCGGGCGGGCACTGGCCGAGAGGGTGAAGGCAGGGTCCAAGGTGCTGACCTGCGGGAATGGTGGTAGCGCGGCAGACGCCATGCATCTTGCCGAGGAAATGACCGGGCGTTACCGCCGCAACCGGCAAGCCTTTCCAGCCCTGGCCCTTTCCGCCGACGGCACGGCCCTGACCTGCATTGCCAACGACTGGTCCTTTGCGGATGTTTTCTCACGGCAAATCGAAGCTTTTGGCCAACCGGGTGATGTTTTAGTTGCTTTCAGCACCAGCGGAAATTCCCCAAATATCCTGAAGGCTTTGGAAGTTGCGAAAAACCGCAAAATGTTGGTATTGGGCGCTTTAGGAAAGGGTGGCGGGTCAGCACAGAAACACTGTGACCATGCCATTGTGGTGCCCAGTGACGATACCTCCCGCATCCAGGAAATCCATGGTTGGATCATCCACGCTTGGCTTGAGTGCGTCGAAGCGATTGCCGTTGGAAAGACTTAAGAATACGGACTTTATTCTTGGAAAGGCCGGGGCCCAAAGGTAGGGTTTTAGGTTCGCCTGTGGAACTTCGGTCGATTGCCGAGCAACCCCGCAGGTAACAAAGGAGACCGATTTATGGCCGTGGTGATTCGTTTGCGGAAAGAGGGTAAAAAAAATCGCCCTTATTTCCGAGTGGTGGTGACAGACAAGCTAAGCCCGCGGGATGGGCGTTTTCTTGAACTGGTGGGAACTTATGATCCCATGGGCAAAAACGAGGGCATGAAGCTCAAGTTGGACCGTATCGACCATTGGATCGGCAGGGGAGCCAAGGCCAGCGAGACCGTGGCCAGTTTCATTCGCAAGGCTCGCCGCGCCACCAAGGCCTGAACTCCCCGGTGAGCCCCGGAATTCCATGCGATACTTTCTCGAAATGGTTCTGGGACGTCTCGTCACTCACCCCGATGAGGTGGATGTCGAGGAAACCGGTGACGATCGCGGAATTCTCTTTCGCATCCGCGTAAACCCGGAAGACCTGGGTCGCATTATCGGCCGCAACGGCCGGACCATCGAGGCCATTCGTTCCCTCCTCAACGCCGCGAGTCGTGACGACCGGCGCGTGTTTGTGGAGGTTGAGGATGGGGAGGGGGCGGCATGAACATTGATCTGCTCACCCTCTTTCCCGCCATGGCGCAGGCGGTCATGGCCGAGAGCATTCTCGGCCGTGCCCAGCGAGCTGGCCTGGTTAAAATCCATGTTCACCAGCTGCGCGACTACACCCGCGACCGTCATAAGACAGTGGATGATCGCCCATTCGGCGGGGGTCCAGGCATGGTGATGAAGGCGGAACCCCTTGTCGACGCCATCGAGCATCTCCGCGGAGAGGGGGCCAACCGCGCCCATGTTATTTATCTTACTCCGGAGGGCAGGAAGCTGACCCAAGGTCATGTTCGCGAGCTCTCTGCGCGGCATCAGCGGCTGCTCTTGATCAGCGGACACTACGAGGGGATCGATGAGCGGGTTCGCGAAGGGTGGATCGATGAGGAGATTTCCGTGGGGGACTACATTCTAAGCAACGGAACCCTCCCGGCCCTGACTTTGATTGATGCCCTGGTGCGGCTGATTCCCGGAGTATTGGGCAACGACGAGTCGGCCGGCACGGACTCCTTTGAGGCGGGTCTGCTGGAAGGACCCCAATATACCCGTCCGGAGAATTTTCGAGGGATGGTGGTGCCGGAGGTGCTGCTGTCTGGGCACCACGCCGAGATTGAGGCGTGGCGAAAAGAGCAGGCCTTGGCCCGGACCCGGAGCCGACGCGGGGATTTACTTGGAACGACAAAGACGGCAGAAAAGGAGATCATCAAGGAGGAGCCTGTATGAGCGCGAAGGTCATTGAAACCATCGAAAAGGAACAGTTGAAAGAAGGCCGGGCCGGTTTCCGGGTCGGCGACAAGGTTCGGGTTTTCACCCGGGTCAAAGAGGGTGACAAGGAGAGGACCCAGCTGTTTGCCGGGACGGTGATCGCGCGCAAAGGCCGGGGTCTCAACGAGCAGTTCACGGTGCGTCGGATCAGCTATGGCGAGGGCGTGGAACGTATTTTTCCGTTGCACTCGCCCCGCATTGAGAAGATCGAGGTGGATAGCCGCGGGGCACCCCGTCGAGCCAAGCTTTTTTACCTGCGCAAGCGGGCGGACATGTCCGTCAAGGAAGCGGAGACGGCCAAAGGGAGCTGAGCCATTCCCCCGGATTGGAAAGCCGAACGGGCGAAAGCCCGCGGTGCGAAGGTTACGGGGGTGGACGAGGCGGGAAGGGGCGCTTTGGCTGGGCCGGTGGTGGCCGCGGCCTATCGGTTTCATCAAAGCGGCACCCTGGTAGCTGGTCTGGATGACAGTAAAAGACTGACCCCAAAGAAAAGGGAAGAAATCTATCTTCGCCTGACGGGAGATGGGATCGGGGTGTGGGCCGTGGGAGAGGCCTCGGTGGAGGAGATCAACGAACTCAATATTCTCGTGGCCAGCCAAGTGGCCATGCGGAGGGCTTTGGAGGCCTTGCCGCCGGATGAGGGGACGGTTCTAGTGGACGGCTTGCCCGCCAAGCACTTAGGCAGGGAGCATGTGGCGGTGGTGGATGGGGATGGCATCTGCCCTTCGATTGCGGCCGCCTCAGTCGTGGCAAAATTTTCACGGGACCGCATCCTTTTCGAATTTTCGAGGTCTTATCCTTTATATGGTTGGGATCGAAATCGTGGCTACGGTACGGCGGCTCACCTCCGCGCCCTGGCGGATCACGGCCCTTGCCCGCTCCATCGCCGATCATTTTTACCCGTGGGATCGCCGACCCTGCCCGGTCTGGAGGCATCGCGGGGAAGCCGGTAGGCACGGGGAGAAGGTAGCCGCCCGATTCCTGCAGCGGGCTGGACTGAAAATCCTCGCGCGAAACTATCGCCACGGCCGGGGGGAGGTGGACCTAGTGGCCCGCCATGCCCGGGAACTGGTCATGGTGGAGGTGAAGTCCCGGCATCCTCAATCCCGTCTTGCACCTGAGCATTCCGTCACCAGGGGAAAACAGAGAAGAATTATCTCCACAGCAAATGCCTATCTCCGGGAGCTGGGTGGACGCCCGCCGGCCGTGCGCTTCGATATCGTGGAAGTCTGGCAAGCCATGGGGGAGGTTCCCAGATGCCGTTGGATCCGGCACGCCTATCGGCTTGAGGACGCCGGAGTGGGATGGAGCCGATGAATGCCTTCGTACGCACGTGGTCCGCCACGGTGTTGGGCGTGGAGGCCTGTCCTGTGGCGGTGGAGGTAGATGCCGGCGGGTCGAAGGAAAATTTTGTGGTGGTGGGCTTGCCGGATGCGGCGGTGAAGGAGTCCCGCCAGCGGGTACGTTCTGCCATCTACAACAACGGTTTTTTCTGCCCTGCCGGGTTCATCACGGCCAGCTTGGCTCCGGCGGACCTGAAAAAAACCGGCCCTAGCTTTGACCTCCCCATCGCCTTAGGCCTGCTGGCCTGTGCCGGCTTGATCAACCGCGATCGGTTGGCCGAGTGGATGATCGTCGGGGAGTTGGGGTTGGATGGAGAAGTGCGGCCGGTTCGGGGCACTCTGGCCATTTCCCTGCTAGCACGGGAGCGGAGGGTACGCGGCCTGATGGTTCCGGCTAATAACGTCGCGGAAGCTACGGCCGTTTCGGGAATCCGGGTGGTGCCGGTGCGCGATCTGCGGGAGGCAGCCGGGGTGATTGAAGGTAAAATTCCGCCGCCGGGAACGCCGGTGAACGGCCGGAATGGGCACGTTCCCGAGGAGTTGGGGCCCGATTTCTCGGAAGTCAAGGGACAGGAGGCGGTCAAACGTGCCTTGGAAATCGCAGCGGCGGGAAATCACAACGTTCTCATGATCGGCCCTCCGGGTTCCGGCAAAAGCATGCTGGCGAAGCGCATTCCGGGAATTTTACCAAAAATGGCGCTGGAAGAGTCCTTTGAGACCACGCGGATCCACAGCGTGGCGGGATTACTGAAGTCCGAGCACTCCCTCGTCACTCGGCGTCCGTTTCGCAGTCCACATCATACAATTTCTGACATCGGACTGATTGGGGGCTCCGCCAACCCCAATCCCGGGGAGGTGAGTTTGGCTCATAACGGGGTCTTGTTTCTTGATGAGCTTCCGGAATTTCGGCGCTCGGCTTTGGAAGTGCTCAGGCAGCCCCTGGAGGACGGGCAGGTCACGATCTCCCGGGCGGCGGGAACCCTGACCTTTCCGGCCCGGTTTATGTTTGTGGGGGCGATGAATCCCAGCCCGCGGGGGACGATGGAAACGAGAGGATTGGTCAAGGCTTCGAAAAAGTATCTGAACCGGATCAGTGGACCGTTGTTGGACAGGATCGACCTGCATTTGGAAGTGCCGGCGATGAAACATGAGCAGCTTTTGGCGGCGGAATCCGGGGAAGGGTCCGCATCGATCCGTGCAAGAGTCGAGAAAGCCCGCGCAGCACAAGCGGCAAGGTTTGGGAGGGGGGTCGGCCTGTTCAATAACGCCCAGATGGGACCGAGGGACTTGCGCAGGTTTGTCCCCTTGGATGCTGAAGCACGGGGGCTCTTGGCTCATGCCATGACGGATCTGGGTTTAAGTGCCCGCGCTCTTGATCGAATTTTGAAAGTCGCGCGGACCATTGCGGATTTGGCGGAGAAGGATTCGGTGGAACTTGACCATTTGGCCGAGGCTATTCAGTACCGAACCTTGGACCGGCAGCTTTGGGGATGACTTATCGCGGCAGGCCTTGGACCTTAAGGCCAGGCTTGAGGCCACGGCTGGAGAACCAGTCGCGATTGGTTTCGATGGCATAGGCCACCTTGTCAGATTGGCTGACCACCCTGGTTTCCTCGAAAGGAACCAGAGGGTGGATCTCCAAAATCACGCCCTCGGAATCAAGGAAAGCGAGATCCAAGGGGATGGAGGTGTTTTTCATCCAAAAAGAGGCTTTCTTCGGTTCGCCGAAAATAAAAATCATCCCACGGTCGGTGGGAAGGGAATCGCGGTTCATCAGGCCCACCACCTGCTCGCCGGGTGTATCGGCCACCTCCACGACCAGCGGATGGTCACCGATCTTTAGCCGGGCCTCATCGCCGGCGGAACACCCGGCTGTCCAGATCGGCAGACTGAGGGCGAGCAGGCAGGCTTTTTTCAATAGCGGGGCAGGGAAGGATCGATTTCCTCTGACCAAGCATCGATCCCGCCCTTCAGATTGAGAAGGTTCTTGTACCCTTGCTGCTGGAGAAAAAGCAGGGCCTTGGCACTGCGGATACCGGCCTTGCAGTGGATGACAATCTCCTGGTCGGCCGGGATCTCCTGCCAGCGTTTGGGCACATCTCCCAAGGGAATCAGGGTGGAGCCGGGGATTCGGGAGATCTGGAACTCATGCGGCTCGCGCACGTCGATCAGGACAAAGGGCTTTTTGGAGTCGATTCTCTTTTTCAGGTCCCCGCAGCTGATTTCGGGAACCTTGGGACCTTCCTGGTGGATGGGGCCTTCACGCGCGGGTGCCCCACAGAACTGTTCGTAGTCAATCAGGCCGGTGATGGTCCGATTTTTCCCGCACATTGGGCAGTCCGGATTTTTTCGGAGTTTCATTTCTCGGAAGCGCATCTTGAGGGCGTCAAAGAGCAAGAGGCGTCCAAGAAGAAGATCACCAATCCCGAGGATCAGCTTCACCGTTTCAATAGCCTGAAGCACCCCGATGACCCCTGGCAGAATGCCGAGCACACCGCCTTCCGCACAGCTGGGAACGCTCCCCGGAGGCGGGGGCTCGGGGTAGAGACAGCGGTAGCAGGGGCCTTGGTCGGCCCAAAAAACGGTGCACTGTCCCTCAAAGCGGAAAATGGAGCCGTACACGTTGGGTTTTCCCAGCAGGGCACAAGCATCGTTGACCAGGTAACGGGTGGGGAAATTGTCCGTGCCGTCGACGATGACATCGTAGGGACGAAAGAGTTCCAAGGCGTTGTCCGAGCGGAGGGCCACCTCGTGTGTCTCCACCTCAATATGGGGGTTGATCTCAAGGATCGTCCGTTTGGCGGACTCCACCTTGGGATGACCGATGGTGGTCTGGCGGTGGATGATCTGGCGCTGGAGGTTGGATTCGTCCACCCGGTCAAAATCCACAATCCCCAGACGCCCCACCCCGGCTGCGGCGAGGTAGGCGAGGAGGGGTGAGCCCAGCCCACCTGTGCCGATGGCCAGCACCCGGGCAGCCTTCAGCTTCCTCTGCCCCTCCACCGTTACCTCGGGCATGATCAGGTGCCGGGCGTAGCGCCGCATCTCCGGTGGCCCGAGGTGTAGCGCGGCGGCCGTTTCCTGGATTCTTGAAATCAGGGACATCGCGTAATCGTAACAAAACTTGGGGATTGGGTCGAGAATGCGTGTGTCATGCGGCTGCCTGGTAAGGGCGGCCTCACCCAAATTAATGCCCTTTAAAAAATTCGCCCTGAAGTTCCAGTTCGTCCGCGAATTTGGGTCGTTTCTCCACTTGATCGAGATAGCGGAAAAACTCTTCGGAGGTTTCGAATAGGTGTCCTTTTTCAATGTAGGAGTCGGTCGTAAAGGGGCTGAAACCGCCGCGGGGGAAGATCATGTAGCGGGCCTTCATATAGTCCCGCGCGTGGCCTAACTCGTCCATCATGCCGGTGGAAAGGGGGGGACGCTCCGGGTAAGGGTGGATCGCCACGACGGCGTGGACTTTCCCCACGTACCAGTGAAGATCACGGTGGACGGTGTAGGCGTAGATGGATTCGCGGTCGCTGTTGGGTACTCCATCAAATTTCTGTCCGATCTCGATCGATTGCGGATCCACGATGACGGCGTATTTGCGGAGCTGGTGGATGATCCGGTTGATTTCCTGCCGCTTTTCCGGCGTGCCGTAGCTCATCGAGTAACTGGCGTAGATGACCCAGGGATTGGGGTGGGTGACGAGCTTGTAGAGGGCCTCCGGCGGTTCGCCCACGGCGATCACATAATGGGGAATCCCCATGTACCGGGCCCAATCCTCCGAGAGGCTGACCTCCTCATTCATCCAGGAGAGGATTTCGTACAGGTTGTGATTCCGTTCCTTGAGGGCCTTGAGGAAAGGATCGGAGACCTGGGGGTTTTCCAGTTTCTGTTTGATGGACCACTCGGCGTCGATGAGGGTGACGATCAGGTCGGGTTTGATGAAATCGCGGATGATCCGCTGATCCTTGAACTTCCGGTTGATCCGGTTCCACTCCACGGTGGCGGGGGCGCGGATGATGACATCCCGCTGGTTGTGCCGAAAGATCTCATAGCCGATTTTTTCGTATTCCCGTTCCCGGGTCAGCTCAAAGACGTAGTCGGTGGTGCCGAGGAGCCGCTCGAGAGGCTTTTTGCCGGCCTTGGTGAAGTCGTCGACGGCGTTGTAAACCTTGATCTCGCGGTGGTTGCGGTGTCCGAGGGCGACGACCTTGCGGATGTACTCCGCATCGTCCATCCCCGCAACCATTCCGGTGACGAGAGTGCGCATGTTGAAAGCTTGTCAAAAAAATCGTCGGAAAGCGAACACCTTTAGTCGTTTAGCTGTTTAGCTTTTTGAGCATGGAGAGAGGCATGGGGCTTGGAAGTTCCCTTCATAACTAATGGCTAAACCCCTAATAGCCAGTAGAGGTGGCTAGGGCCGGAATCGAACCGGCGACACGAGGATTTTCAGTCCTCTGCTCTACCAACTGAGCTACCTAGCCGTAAAAGCAGGCTGAAAGCCTAAGACAGCCGCGTCGTGGTGGAAAGAGCGGTTTGCAGGGCAGGCGTAAGGTATTTAATATATTCCGATGAGCCAAGAAACCACGGTTCGGCCTGAGTTGTATGTAAAAGTATGTATGGCGTTGGCGGCCTTGAGTCTGATCACGATCGCGGTTTGCCAAGTCATCCTGGTCCTGCGTCCGCCACCCCAACCGATGATGAGGCGCCCCGTGGTGCCGATGGAAAACCGGATGATGCAGCAGGGACAACCTCCCATGCCTCCAGGAATGATGCCTCCGGGAGGTTCTCAGGGGCAGGGGATGCCGGAGGGAGGGATGCGCCCGCCGCAGGGAACTCCCCCCGGACAGGCTCCCGAAAAGCCCGCCAAAAAGTAACCCCTGGCGTTGCCCCAGCCCTGGGGTGTCGCTAGACCTATCCGATGGCCGGGAAATACAAAGTTTTTGTCACCGATGGGGTATCCCCCAGCGGGCTCGACGTTCTTAAGGCCTGCCCGCAGATCGAGGTGGTCGAAAGCCCCACGCTGAAAGAAAAGGAGCTCGTGGAAAAGCTGAAGGGCTGCGATGCCCTTGTGGTCCGTAGCCAGACCCAAGTCAGCCAGACCGTTCTGCAAGCCTGCCCAGGCATCCGAGCGGTAGGCCGCGCCGGGGTGGGCGTGGATAATGTGGATGTGGACGCCGCCACGGAGCGGGGAGTGGTGGTGATGAACACTCCGGCTGGCAACACCATCAGCACTGCGGAGCAGGCCTTCACGCTTTTGCTGGGGTTAGCCCGACATCTTCCCCAGGCCCATGCCTCGATGACCGCAGGCCAGTGGGATCGGAAAAGCTTTCAGGGTACGGAGTTGAACGGGAAAACCCTCGGTATCCTCGGCATGGGACGGATCGGCGGGGAAGTGGCGCGACGTGCCATCGCTTTCGGAATGCGGGTGATGGCGTACGACCCCTATTTGTCAGTGGCCAAGGCGAGGAGCCTTCAGGTGGAGTTGATCGACCGGATCGATGACCTGTTACCCCATTGCGACTTCCTCACCTTGCATTTGCCGATGACGGATGAAACCAAGGGAATTCTCACCGAGGAACGGCTCAAACTGTGCCGCAAGGGAGTCAAGATCGTGAACTGCGCCCGCGGAGGGTTGATTGCGGAGTCGGTCCTGCTGAAGGCCCTCGAATCCGGCCAGGTCGGCGGGGCCGCCTTGGATGTCTTTGAGGAGGAGCCGCTGGGGGCAGAGCACCCGCTGCGCAAGGCCAAGAAGATCATTTTGACGCCCCATCTGGGGGCCTCGACAGCTGAGGCGCAGGAGAGTGTCGGCATTGAGATCGCGGAGGCAATCCGGGACTATCTTACGGAGGGGGCGGTACGGAATGCGGTCAACATTCCCAGCGTGGACGCGCGAACCATGGCCAAGCTGCGGCCGCAGATTGATTTTGGCTTTCGGTTGGGACGTTTGCTTTCCCAGATCGCCCCGGCCCGGTGTGACCGGCTTAACATCAGCTATGCCGGCAAAATCGGGGAGGAAGAGACGACTCCGATCACCCGCAGTATTCTCAAAGGCTTTCTTTTCGGGGCAGGCGGGAAAGAGGTGAACGAGGTGAATGCGCCGAAAATGGCGGTGAATCTCGGGCTGAAGGTCAGCGAAAGCAAACAAGCGGAGCCGGGAGAGTATGCCGAGCTGATTTCCGTGCGGGCCGGGCAGGACGGCAAAGAAGCGGAGGTCAGTGGGACGTTTTTCGGCACGAGCCCTCATATTGTCCGAATCAACGATCAATGGATGGAGGCACGGCCGGAAGGTTATCTGCTGCTGATGGAGAACAAGGACCGCCCGGGCATCGTGGGCTGGATTGGAACCCTTCTGGGCAAGCACAAGGTGAACATTGCCAGCATGACCCTGAGCCGGAGCGCGCCGGGATCCAAAGCCCTCAGTGTGTTGAATCTGGATTCCGAACCCGGCGAGGCGGTTTTAAAGGAAATGCTGGCGGACAAGGACATCACCGCCGTCAGAGTAGTAAAAATTTAACTGCCGGGCAGCAGCAGTTTGCCCGTTTCGTTTAAGTTTACGTTTAGGTTTACGCTTCCATTCTGAGGGCTTGTTCGC
>CAZWQT010000008.1:43637-47572 GCA_964635945.1 uncultured Akkermansia sp.
CGTTTCGTTTAAGTTTACGTTTAGGTTTACGCTTCCATTCTGAGGGCTTGTTCGCAGAGAGTTATCAAGATATCCGGTCTTGTTCAAAGTCGTTGATGGGCAATACTAAATTTGGTTGAAAGCCAAAGTTCCTACAAAGTTACTCACATCCCTGTTCTGCGGTTGTCCGCAGTAGTTCACATGATTTTGGAGCGATTTTCGGGAAGTCGGGAACAGGTTGCGAATCAGGTAGCTCGGGCTTTGGAAGGGCTCTATGCGGAATCGGCCGAGGAGGCAAAACCGGCGCCTTACGTGGGGGGTCGAAAGGCCGCTTTGGCGGCTCTGGATAAATTTTCGGTGCAGGGATATGCCAGCACCCGGAACAAGTTGCAGGGAAATGTATCCCGGCTTTCCTTTTACGTCCGGCATGGGGTGCTGGGCTTGAGGGAAGTGGCGGAGAGGATTCGGGAGCGCTTCGGGGTGTCTTACGATGCCGCCAAGTTCTGGCAGGAGTTAGGCTGGCGACAGTTCTGGAGGCTGATTTACGCGAGGTTGGGAAATCGGATCTATGAGGATCTGGAGCCGGCCAAGGTTCCGCTGGGCAAAGATTTTCTTGGGGATATGCCGGACGATATTCAGCAGGGCAAAACGGGACTGGTTTGCATGGACGAGACTGTACGGGAGTTGGTGGAGACGGGGTATCTGCACAACCACGCCCGAATGTGGTTTGCCTCCTTCGTGATTCACTTCCGAAAAGTGGGGTGGAAGGCTGGAGAAAAGTTTTTTTACCGGCACCTTCTGGACGGGGATCCGGCCAGCAATGCGCTGTCCTGGCAGTGGGTGGCCTCCACGTTCAGCCATCGGCCCTATATTTTCAACCAGGAGAATATTCAGGAAAATGGAGGAAAGAAGTGGTGCGACCGTTGCCGGGCCAGGTGCCCCTTTGAAGCGACGTATCCGGAACTGGAGCGGAGGCTTTTCTCTCCGTGAAGACGTTGGTTTGGTTGCACGGAGATTCGCTTTCGGAGAGGGATCCGGCGGCGGTGAAGTATCCGGCGGCGGTGCGGGTCTTTGTCTTTGACCGGCCATTTCTGGAGCGTGCAAAGCTCAGCTTCAAAAGACTCTTTTTTCTTTATGAATGCGCGGAGGAGGCCGCTGCGGAGATTCGGGTGGGCGAGATGGCGGAAGAGTTGCGGGCGGCGGTGCGTGAATATGGGGCAGAGCGTTTGGCGGTGACCCAGTCGGTCTCACCTCGATGGAAGGAGCTGGTGGCAGAGTTGGGAAAGGACGTGGCAGTGGAAGTTGTGCCGGTGAAGGATCTGGTGGAGGTGCCAGAGGATTATGAGGCCAAGAGATTCACTCCATTTTGGAAGAAGTTCGGGAAAGAGTGGGGCGGATGAAACTTTCTTGGGTTTTCGCGGTGCTGGGATTGGCCGCGGTTGCGGGGTGGGCCGAGTTTCCGGTCGATGCGGTGATTCTGGAGACCTCGGATCAGGGCGAAACCCTGCTGTTGGCTGGGAAGGAGAGCGAAATGGACGTGCCGCGGGAACCGGCTTCCACCTTTAAGGCGGTGATTGCCTGGGCGGCCTTGGACCGGGGTCTGGTAGTGGATGTGGAAAAACCGTTGGAAGGTGCGGATGGGGACAATTTACGAATGGCTTTGCAAAAATCGCTCAACCCCCCGTTTGATCTTTTGGCGGTTGAGTTGGGGGGGGAGGTGCTTGGGAAATACGCCGAGCAAAGCGGGCTCATTCAGGGAAAGATTCCGGGTCGTTGGATGGTGGGAAGGGAGAAGGAGGCGCGGCATGGTGCTGATTTGATGACGACGATCCGGCGCGAGCATCAGGTGGCGGTGGCGTGGATGAAGGGCGAGTTCCCTTGGAATGGGGAGGCCGGTCGGAAACTTCAGGAGGCCTTGCTTTGGAAGTCGGCGGAGAAGCCGATTCGCGCGAAAACGGGGACTTATGGGGGTTCGGTCTGGGTCACGGGGTATGGGCCAGGCAAGGCCGTAACGGTCTGGTTGCCGGGGGGATTACCTCGCCGGCCTGAGGCTCTGAAAATCTTCTTCGGCCGCTGGGATATTCCGGTTCCCCCATCCTAAAAACAACATTTCGACATTCTGCAGAAAGTCGAAATGTTCCCGCAGGAAATTCCGGCCGAGGCGGGAAGACCAAGCGAAAACATTCCATGGAATGCTGGATTGTCCCACTTTCCTAGGAATGTGGGAAAGTTGGATAGGGTTGGGGCTGGCGAACTGGGGTTTGGGGGATTGGTGAGGCGTGGGGGCAGGTCTTCGGCCAGCCATGTTTTACGCAGAAAAGCCGAATAAGTGGGCACGGAATCCTTGATGACTCGGTGGAAAATCAGCACTCTAAAAGTTCCATGATTTCCCGCTATTCCCGACCGGCCATGGCCGGAATTTGGACGGAAGAAGCCAAGCTTCGCCGCTGGCTGGAAATTGAAGTGCTGGCCTGCGAGGGCATGGCCCGGAAAAAAATCATCCCGACCAAGGATGCCCGCACGATCCGGCGCCGGGCCAAATTCAACCTTCGGCAGGTCCAGAAAAACGAGGTCCGCACCCGGCACGACGTTCTCGCGTTTCTTGAGGAAGTGGCCTCGCATGTCGGCCCCGCCGGCCGCTGGATCCATCAAGGCCTCACCTCGTCCGACATTCTTGATACCACGCTGGCCTGGCAGTTGCGGGATGCCGCCGATCTTCTCATCGAAGGCATCCGCAAGGTCAAGGTGGCCGCCGCCAAACGGGCCCGGGAACACCGGGGGCTGATGGTGATCGGCCGCACTCACGGCATCCATGCCGAGCCCACCAGCCACGGTATTCGCATGGCCCTGCTTCATGATGAATTCCGCCGTGCCGAAGAGCGGTTGAAGGTCGCCCGGGCCGAAGTCGCGGTCGGAAAGATTTCGGGAGCGGTCGGCACCTACGCCCACCTCGACCCCGCCATTGAGGCCTATGTCTGCGCCAAGCTCGGCTTGAAGCCGGGCGCGGCCACCCAGGTGGTGCCGCGGGATCGCCATGCCGCTTTCGCCCTGGCCCTTTCCCTGGTGGCCGCCAGTGCCGAGCGATGGGCGACCGAGTTCCGGCACCTCCAACGCACGGAAGTAGGGGAGGTGGAAGAAAGCTTCGCGAAAGGGCAAAAGGGGAGCAGTGCCATGCCTCACAAGCGAAACCCGATCAATGCCGAGCGGATTTGCGGGTTGGCGCGGATCGTCCGCGGCCATGCCCTCGCCGCCCTGGAAAATGTGGCCCTCTGGCACGAACGCGACATTTCCCACAGTTCCGCCGAGCGTGTGCTCTTTCCCGATGCCACCACCTTGCTGGATTTCATTCTGGCCGAACTCGAGTCTCTGGTGGCCGGTCACCAGGTTTTTCCTCAACGGATGCTGGCCAACCTGCGCTCTTCCAAGGGCCTTTGGGCCTCCCAAGGCGCGCTCTTGGCCCTCACGCGATCGGGACTGGAGCGGAGGAAGGCCTACGAGTCGGTGCAACGCCACGCGATGGACGCCTGGCAGCGGGGCGGCGCGGATTTTCCCACGAGGTTGCAACTGGATCCGGAACTCTCCCGAAAAATCGGGGGTAAGGGTTTGCGGGAAGCGGTCGATGCCAAGCGCCACCTCCGTCACGAGGCCTTGATCTACAAGCGATGCGGACTTTGAAATGAAGGCAGTGGTCACGGTCACTCTCAAGCCCTCAATCCTGGATCCACAGGGAGAGGCGGTTTTGCACGCCGTGCAAGGAATGGGGCTGAAGGAGGTGAAATCGATCCGGATTGGTAAGCACATCGAGCTGGAAATCGAGGGGGGGGACGAGAAAAAGCTCAAGGCCAAGCTGGAGGAGATTTCCCGGGAGCTGTTGAGCAACCCGGTCATGGAGAACTTTCGTTTGGATCTGCGGGCCGGCGGATGAGGTTTGCGGTCGTCCAGTTTCCCGGATCCAA
>CAZWQT010000009.1:0-40263 GCA_964635945.1 uncultured Akkermansia sp.
GGACCCCTTCCACCCCAAGGAAGTGCGCTACCAGGCTGCGCTACGGCCCGAATGAGTTACCTCCCCTTCACCGCAATCTACTTCGGACTGAACAACTCTCCGTAACCACTTCGCACAGCAACATTCTGAAAACCACATTTTCTGTGGAGACACAGAAGATCTGTGGGGTTAGTAGCGGATTAGTCGGGGACTGAGAATCTTACGAACGACGACGCCGCATCAACGCCAATCCGCCTAAACCAACGGCGAGAAGCGAAAGAGCGGAGGGTTCGGGGACGATCTCCATGTTGAATTGATAGGAGGGGTCAGACCCGGCCGTGTTGTAAGTTCCCGGAGTGAAGTTGGAGAAAGCCAAGTCGATCTCCAGTTCCGTCGGCGTGGCGTCCAAGACCACTGCAAGGGTGTCACCATTCGTGACCGGGAGGACCGAAGAACCAGTAGGGCCAATCTTGAACTGGAGCGGACCGCCGACGAATGTTTGCCGGAATTTTACAGTGGTGAGCGACAGGCTGAGGCCTTGGGTTATGTTCGTCATGTAGCCGAAAGGGGCAAAGGTGAAATTGGTCGTCGCCATGGTCCATGCATTGGAAGGCGATGTCCCAAGACCCGAGAGTCCGATGCTGAGGTCGCCCACGGCTTGGTGGCTGCCCACATTAGTCCATCCCGTGAGCCAATTCCCGGTGGCATAGAATGAAATGGACGTCTTGGTCCCGCCGGCCGAAGGACTGATGACGCTGTTCCAAGTTCCGTAGATGGTCTGGGCTTGCACCGACGAAGGAATCGCGATGATGGCGGCGGCAGCAAGGACGGTGAGGAAGAGAGAAAGAATGATTTTCACTGACTGAAACTTAATCGCCCTATCCTAAAAAAGATAGGGTCTTTTTACACCTTCGCGTTTCCATAGCGTTTTCCAATCTCCCCACTACTCACAACACCCCCTTTAACACCCTCCTCTTCAACACTTTACATCCCTTCTGAACCCTTCAGAGCTGTCGGGTTACGAACCCCGAAACTGATCGCGGATTGGTAGCGAACTGCGTTTCCGGTGCTCCCCACCCAAATCGGGAAAGGGGTCAGTTGGAAGAGGTAAGAAAGGCTTTTAGTTCATCGGGCCGCCGGGATTTGAACCCGGGACCCCTTCCACCCCAAGGAAGTGCGCTACCAGACTGCGCTACGGCCCGAATGAGTTATGAATGATATGCCAAAATTCGACGGCCCGAAAGCTTGAACTGCCGCCGGGATGTTGCGCCCCACACACCCGACCCTGCGCTTTGCGGGATCCCCTCCGGGGGGTGACTTGGGTGCTTCCGCACCCACGCAGTGAACCCGGGACCCCTTCCGCGCTTCGCGCTCGATGAAGGGGCAGGATGAAGATTAGGAAAGTTGAAGGACTGAAGGTTTAAACCAACTTCAACTTAATCCTTCGACTTAATCGAGCCGTCAGGCGGCTGCGCTACGGCCCGAATGAATTCAAAATCCTACCCGCATTTTCGGCGGCCCGAAAGCTTGAACTGCCGCCGGGATGGACGCTTCGCTTTGGTGGAAGGCGGGAGGTTTTAGGTGGAAAGAAGCCGACGGGGCTGAAACTTGAAAACATCCTTCCACTTTCCACCTACCCCTTTCCACCGCCGCCTTGGGCGGCTCTGCTACGGCCCGAAAGAACTATGAATGATTTGCCAAAATTCGACGGCCCTAAAGCCAAAAGCTGGGGGCCGGTGGAAGGCTAAAGCCGGCGCGAAGTGCAAAAGCCTAAAAAGCCGGAGGCGAAATCAGCTTGGGCCAGGGGCGGGTGCTCTGGGGCCAAAGGTGGAAAAGCTTAATGTCTCCTTCTCCTTCCACTTCCCGCCTTATACAAAGACCCGCCATCCAAAGCTTTCGGGCGGACCCTTGACAGCCCTCCAAATGCAACACAAAGTGTTGCATGACCTCCGCCACCACCAGTATCCGCCTCCGCCCCGAGCTGCGCCAGAAACTGGACCGCGCCGCCCGGCGCACCGGCCTCGGCCGCAACACTTTGGTGGTGCAGGCCCTTCGGCGGTTTCTCGACCCGGATTTCCAGGAATCCCTCGCCGAGGAAGCCCGCCGCCAAAGCCTCGCCGCCTCCCGCCATGAACCGGACTGGGAGCAGGCGGCGGAAACGGATCCCTGGCCTTCCCCTCCCAAACGGAATCGTAAGTGAGCTGGCAACGCGGGGATGTGGTCGTCTGCGTCCTGGCGGGCGACTACGGCAAACCCCGCCCCGCCGTGGTCGTCCAATCGGATCTTTTCAACCCCACCCACGCCAGCGTCACGGTCTGCCCCGTCACCTCGGAAAAGGCCAATGCCCCGCTCTTTCGTCTGCCCTTACGTGCCGGTCGCCATGGCCTGCGCCAACCCTCCTGGATCATGACGGACAAAGTCACCTCGATCCGCCGGGAACGCATCACCCGAAAAATCGGCACCCTTGACGCCCCCGAAATCCGCTCTTTGGACGAGGCCCTTCAACGCTGGCTGGACTTGGACTGATCCGCAGCGATCACCGGTAGGGCGACCTCTCCGAGGTCGCCTCGTTGATCCTTGAAAGCTCGGTGATCGATGAGGCGGGCTGGGACAGCCCGCCCTACCTAATAAAACCGGACGCGTCGGCGACGCGTCCCTACCGAGGCGTTTGCCCAACCCACTAGACGACTCGACGACGCGTCCCTACCAAAGCTTTCGGCCAACTACCGTTTTTCGATCGGCGCGACCTTGCGGCCAACCGCCGGCCCCACATATTCACTATCAGGCCGGAAGAGACGATTGTCCTGCCACTGCTCCAGCACCTGCGCCGTCCAACCCGCCATGCGTGAAATCGCGAAGATCGGCGTGAACAGGTCGGTGGGAATGCCCAGGCTGTAGTAGACCGTCGCGGAGTAGAAATCCACGTTCGCCTCCAGCTTCTTCTCCGTCCGCATGATCGTCGCAATCCGCTCGCTCATCTCGATCCACTTCGTCTCCCCCAGCTCCTTCGTCAGCTTCTCCGCCATCCGCTTCAAATGCGGCGCCCGCGGATCCAGGACCTTATAAACCCGGTGGCCGATTCCCATGATCTTCCTCTTCGCCGCCAGCTGCTCCCGCACCCACGCATCCACCCGTTCCAGCGTCCCAATCTCCTGCAGCATGTGGATCACGCCCTCGTTCGCCCCGCCGTGCAACGGCCCCTTCAGGGTCCCAATCGCCGCGCTCGTCGCCGAATACATGTCCGACAGGGTTGAAGCGCACACCCGGGCCGCAAAGGTGGAAGCATTCAGCCCGTGGTCGGCATGCAGCACATAGGCCACATCCAGCGTGGCCACCGCTTCCGGCCCGGCCTCCTGCCCGTTCATCAGGTAAAGAAAATGCGCCGCCTCCCCCAGATCCCTTCGCACGGGCGGCAACGACTGCCCTCTCCTCGCCCGATGAAAATAAGCCGCCATCACGCCGATCTTGGCCGTGAGGGAAAGCTGGCGCTGGCGGTTCAGCCCGACGTGCTCGCTGCCGACCGGGCCGTAATCATAGAGCCCGAGCATGGAAACGCAGGTCCGCAGGATATCCATGGGGCTGGCATCCTTCGGCGCCGCCAAAATGTACTCCACCAAACCCGGGGGCAGGTCCCGCTCGGCCGCCAATCCCTTCTTCACCTCCTCCAGCTGCTTGCGGTTGGGCAGCTCCCCGGTCCAAAGCAGATGGCATACCTCCTCAAAGGACACCTTGTCGGCCAGCTCGTGGATGTCGTATCCGCGATAAATCAGCTGTCCTTCCAGGCCCCGCACGTCGGAAATCGCCGTGGCGGTGGCGACCACCCCCTCGAGCCCCTTGGCGATCACTTTGGCCGGAACGGAATCACTCATCTTACTTTTTCAGGGCTTTCGCCACTTCCTCGCCGATGTGGGCCAGGGTTTTGGCCACGCGCACACCGGCCTTTTGCAGGGCCTCGATCTTGGCCTGGGCGGTGCCGTGCCCCCCGGAAATGATCGCCCCGGCGTGGCCCATCCTTCTTCCGGGCGGAGCCGTGGCCCCGGCAATGAATCCCACCACCGGTTTCTTCACCCGCGCCCGGATGTACTCGGCCGCCTCCTCCTCTTCCGATCCGCCGATCTCCCCGATCATCACGATGGCGTGAGTGTCGGGATCGGCGTGGAGAAACTCGACGGCCTGCTGCAGGGAGAGCCCGTGAATGGGATCGCCGCCCACACCGATGCAGGTGCTTTGGCCCAGCCCCTGGCTGGTGATCTGCCAGACGGCCTCATAGGTGAGGGTCCCGCTGCGGGAGACGAGGCCGACGTGCCCGGGGCGATGGATGTAGCCGGGCATGATCCCGATCTTGCAGGCGCCGGGCGTGATGATGCCGGGACAGTTCGGCCCGATCAGGATCGAGGGGGTGCCCTGCAGGGCGTGGCGGGCGCGCATCATATCGAGGACGGGGATGCCCTCGGTGATGGCGACGATCAGCTGAATCCCCGCATCGGCCGCTTCCAGGATGGCGTCGCCGGCGAACTCGGGCGGGACAAAGATCATGGAGGCGTTGGCGCCGGTGGCGGCGACCGCCTCGGCGACGGTATCGAAAATCGGGACGGTGTTTTCGAATTTCTCCCCACCCCGCGCCGGGGTGACCCCGGCGACCACGCGGGTGCCGTAGGCGCGGCAGGCGGAGGCGTGGAACGAGCCGGCCTTGCCGGTGATGCCCTGAACGAGCAGGCGGGTGTTGGCGTCGACGAGAACGGACATGGTTATTTCCCTTTCGCGGCCGCGACAGCCTTGTCGGCAGCCTCAGTCAGTCCCTCGGCGGCGGTCAGCTTGAGACCGGATTCCCGTAAAATTTTTCTTCCCTCCTCCACGTTGGTCCCCTGGAGGCGGACGATGACGGGGACGCGGGGTGCGGCGGTGCGGCAGGCGGCGACGATGCCTTGGGCAAGGACGTCACACTTGAGGATGCCGCCGAAAATGTTGATAAAGATGACCCGGACACGGGGATCGCCCTGCAGCAGCTTGAAGGCAGCGGTGATCATCTGTTCCGAGGCGCCGCCGCCCACGTCGAGGAAGTTGGCCGGGCGACCGCCGGCGGCCTGGAGGAGGTCCATCGTGGCCATGGCAAGACCGGCGCCGTTGACCATGCAGCCGATATCGCCGTCCAGGCCGATGTAATTGAGGTGATGCTCCGCGGCAGCGAGATCGCGCGGATCTTCCTGGGAGGCATCGCGCAGGGTCTCAATCTCCTTATGACGGAAGAGAGCGTTGTCATCGAAGTTCAGTTTGGCGTCGAGGGCCACCACGTCACCGCCCTTGGTCACGGCGAGCGGGTTGATCTCCACCTGGGAGCAGTCTTTTTCGAGGAAAAGGCGGTAGACCGCGTGGATCAGGCGACAAGGCGCGCGGAGACCAGTGGAGGGAAAGCCGAGGAAGATGCTGGCTTTGCGGGCCTGGTAGGGCTGGAGGCCCAAGCCGGGGTGGATCTGTTCCCGGAGGATGGCGGAGGGATTTTTTTCGGCGACGGTTTCAATTTCCACACCCCCTTCCCGGCTGGCGATAAGGACGGGGTAGCCGGAGGCGCGGTCGAGGGCGATGGCCAGATACAGCTCCCGGGCGATCTCGGTGGACTCCCCAACCAGGACGGCATGGACGGGCTTCCCTTCCGGGCCGGTCTGATGGGTGATCAGCTGATTTCCCAGCATCCGGGCGGTGACGTCGCGGACCTGGGCCGGGGTTTTGACGAGATGAACTCCTGAAACAAATCCATCGGCGAACTTCCCCTTTCCCCGGCCGCCGGCGTGGACCTGGGCCTTCACCACAAAGCTGTTGCAGGGGAGAGACCGGGCGATGGACTCCGCCTCTTCCGGGGTGCGGGCCACGGCCCCACGGGGAACGGCGACTCCGGCCGAGGAAAGAAGTTCACGGGCCTGGTATTCGTGGATGTTCATGAAGTAGGAAAACTAATGCCAGCCAGCGTCCTAGAAACGGGAGGGGGAGTCAACCCCTCGGGCGTGCCCTCTTGCGAACAGATTTATTCCTGGGTGGGGGGCTCGGGCAGCTCTTCGGGAGAGGAAAGGGGCAGACCTGTTTGGCCGGAGCTTTTGGAACCGACCTTCATGCTGAGCGGAGAAAGTTCCTTGGAGGAAAAACCGGTCAGATCGCGCTCCGTTTTGCTGACCTCCCGCATCTCGAGGTTGTCCATCACAACCGAAGGCTGGATCATAACCACCAACTCTTCCCGCCGGGTGACGTCCGTGGTGCTTTTGAACAATGTCCCCATCAAGGGGATGGTGGAAAGAAACGGAACCCCGCTGACGGTTTTGTCATCCTGTTGCGTGATCAATCCGCCCAAAAGAATGGTGCCGCGATCAGGCACAATCACCGTGGTGGTGAGCTCCTGGGTGGCGATTTCCGGAACCGTAACCCCTCCCCCAATGTTGGTGTTCGCCCCAGGAATAATGTTGTCGTTGGTTTGGATGATCTGAAGGGTGATCTCCCGGGCGCTATTGATGAGCGGCACCACCTCGATCTTAAGAACTACGTCCTGATACTGAATGTTGGACTGCTGCGATCCCGTGGTGGTGACGGCACTTCCCCCTGCCCCCAGACTGGTCACGGTGCTGGTTGGCACGGCGATTTTCCGCCCGTTGAAAATGACGGCCTTCTTGTTGTTGGCGGTAAAAACAGAGGGCCGCGAGGCGATCCGGAAACGTGTCGTGGCCGTGAGGGCCTGGATGTAGAGATCGATGGATCCGGCGATAAAGGTGGCGATCTGCATGCCGGGAAGAGCGGCGGAGGCGACTTGGGCCATTTGCGCCAAGCCGGCGGCGGCCGGACTGAGCGGCGTAACTCCGCTAGTCCCTGAGGAGATAAATGGCCGACCCCCGGATACGGAAGCGGCGCCGGTCTGCGGCCCCCCGATATATTTTTGCAGGATGTTGACGGCAAACTGGTCGTCATTGGTGACGCGCAACTGCCCAATCACCGTGGCTAGGTAAACCTGCATCGGCCGCTTATCCAGTTTGTCGAGGATGGCCTTCACCTTGTCGCGGGCCTCCGGCTGCCCAATCACCAGGATGGAGTTGGCCCGGTTGTCGGCGATCAGCCGGGTTTTCCCGACGATCACGGACTGGGCGGCCTGCTGCTCCCCGGGTTCTTGCAGGGATCCGAGTTCGCCTGAACCGGAAATGCCTCCCGAGCTCGATCCCGTTCCCCCAGTCACCCCGCCCCCTCCGGTCCCGATCCCCCCGGTGGTGACCCGCGTGGGAGCCCCCGCTCCTCCCGTGTCTCCAGTTCCGCCTTCCTGTCCTTCCTCCTGAAGCATGTCGGCCAAGATCGGCAGCATGTCGGAAGCGGCGACATAGTTCAGCGGCTGTTCGTAGGGATCGCTCAGATCCACCGCCACATCGAACTCCTCAATCAGTTTCTTGATGTAATCCATGTTCATCGGCCGGGTGACAATGAGAATCCGGTTGGTGCGGGTATCGGCGATCAGCTGGATGTCGCCGGAGGATCCCGCATTGATCGTGGCGGCCGTGGTGGGAGCGGCCGCCTGGGCTCCGGGAATCGCCGGCGCGCCGGGTGGCTGGGTGGGCTGACCCGTGGCCGCGCGCCCCGCCGTTCCCCCCGCCCCTTCCTCCCTCTTTTCCAAAAGCTGGGTGATCAGCTCCACGACGCGGTCGGCATTCGCCTGTTCCAATTGGACAAATTCCGAGCGGACCTCGGGCGCCGGTTGGTCCACCAACGCCTTCACCTCAATCAACCGGCGAATCAAAGTGGAGTTTTCCGTGATGACAACCTGATTCGCCACCGGCACCGCCACCATGCTGCCGTAGGGATGAAGGACGATGAACTGGTTAAAAATTTCCACCGCATCAGCGGCCGCCAGATGAGTGAGCGGCAGGACATAGGAGGCGATGACCTCCCCCTCCGGCAACTCATCCTCGTTGGTGAAGACAAAGACTCCCTCGCTCCGTGGATTTTTCCCGCCGGCGGTGTTGATCACCTTCACGGTCTTTTTATCCACCGCAATGAATGCGTACCCGTTCAGCAGAAGGGTGGATTCGATCAGGCGGATGGCCTCCTCCTTGGTGACCGGCTGGTTCAGAGTCAGACTGAGATTGGGACCGCCGGCCGCCAAGCTGGCGTCCTTGATCAACGTGACCCCCTTCAGCCGCTCATACACCAGAAGAAAATCCGAAACGGGATTGTTGGGGAACTGAATGGTATCGGGGGAGACCATCTCCTCGGCGGGAGCCACTCCCTGGGGAGCGACCGCCGGGGGTACGGGTGTCTGCGCCAGCAATGGCCCGGCCAGGGCGAGGAAAACGAGAGCCCTTCGTGCAAAGTTCATCGCGAGAGAGGCGGAGGGATGGGAAGAACCCGTCGCCGGATCACCGGGGGATTTTGGACGGGTTTTTGACCCGGAGCGCCCGGCAGCGCCTGCCCAACTTGTGGTTGACCCGGAAGCGGAGGCTGACCGGGGACCACCTGCCCGGGAGCGTTGGGGGCGGCGCCGGGCTGACCGGGGGCGGCAACCGCGCCCGGAGTGGCGGACTCATACTTGAGCATGGCCGTCTCGGTCCCTTTCCGGATCTGGGCCCGCAGCTTGGTGGGATCCCCGGAGGGATCCCGCTCCACCTTGAGAAGAATCATGCCCTGAGCGGCCGGGGAAGGCTTAGTTCCCACCATCAACCGATCCGGCCGGGTCCGGTTGGCAATCATGACAAAGTCCTGCCCGTCCATCCGGACATAGCCGGCCAGAAGCAGATCCTTGGCAAAATCGGCGTTTTCCTCCGTGGTGGAGGCCAAGGTGAAAGGGGATTTCCGGGTCAAAGGTGCATACCGCTCGGCGGAAAGGGAGGCCGGCAGGCCGGAGGCAGCCGAAGCGGCTACCCCCGCTGCTTTTGGCTCCAGTGCGGGCGGAGTCAGGGTCATCTGTTCCGAGGCTAAGACGGAGAAGACAGAGGCCAGCAGCAGAGCCAAGGGGGGTGTGAAGAACTTGCTCATGGATTGTTGGGTCGGAAGAACTGCCCCACCACTGCCTCCCCGACCATCTTGGGGGGTTCCGCCCCGATTTTCAGGTTCAAGGCCGTCACGGCGATGCCCTGCTCCGGCCGATAGACCGCCACCAGCCAGTCAAGAAACTGGCTCAGGTTTCCGCTCATTTTCATCCGGTTTGCATACTGCAGGAAACGGGGGCCCGGCTTGGGAGCCGGGGGTTTCTGCTCCTCCACCTTGAGCCCGGCGGAAGCGGCGGCGGTCTGCAGCAATTTTTGCAGGGCCGGCGCCGGATTTTCCTCAGGGACCGGCTTGAAATGCTTGTCCAGCCAATCGCTTTTGACCCGCCAGTCCTCCCGCTGGTCGATCCAGAAACGGGCCTCGGTCAACTCCTCGTCCACCTGCGCGAGCTTGCGCCGGTTGGAGCGATCCAGCTCCAAGGCGACCTTGAGCAGGATCAGGTGCACGCCCACCGCCAGCGCCCCCACCAGCAGGAAGGTTAGTTTTTTCTCATGGCGCGTTAGCGTTCTCATCTTCCCCTCCTTCCTCCGCCTCGCCGGAAGCTCCCGGCGGAATGCCCTCCGCCTGAAACTGGGCATTGCCGTTGGCCAACAGCCTCGGTTGCGGGTTTTTCCAGCTGAACCCGGCCAAAGCGGGCTCATTTTTCAGCCATTGCAAATATTTCTCCACCAACTCCAGGTCTTTCCCCTCCCCCTGCAGAAGGAGCCGCTTGGAGTTCAGATCGAAAAGGGTCAGGCGCACGCCTTCAATTTTTGCAGGGTCGGATTCAATAAGCGGCCGGGAGACCTGCCAGAGGAGCTCAAGGGCATTGCGTTTGGGCTCCAGCCAGGCCCCGGCCTCCCGCCACAACATCGCCGTGGTTCGGATCTTATCCGCCTCCGGCCCGATTTTGCCCAATTCTGCCTGGGCCAGCTTGAGTCGAACCAATGGCCAAGCCAGGAAGGCTATCGCGATGAAAACAACCGCCAGATACCCGGTCAAGCCGGCCCGGATCAACTTTTTCCGTTTAGCCCCTTCGGCGCGTTCCGCCCGGAGTTCCGTCAGGGCGGGCGGGGGCAAATTCCACGGCTCCGCCGGGGAACCCGGCGGAATCCGATCCTCGACCCGAATGGAACCGCCCAGGACCTTGCGGAAATCCTCGGAAACGGTCGTCCCAGCTTCCCGAATGATCCACTCATCCAACCGGGGGAGAATTCCCTCTCCCTCGAGCTGCGCCAGGGTGGCCGCCAGTTCAACAGCGGCGGAGGCATCCAGGGAAGAAGCCAGCAGCGCCTGCGTATGCAGCCATTTTCCCGACAGATAAAAATCAGCCACCCATCGGCCCAGTTCCCGGCGCAGCACCCCCGAGGCCCCGCCGCCCGGGGCCGCCATCATGCGCCCGGCCGGTTCGTAACGGGCCGCCTCCTCCACCACCCACTCCTCGTGGAAAGGAGCGGCCAGCACCGCGGTGGCCTCCAGCTGGCGGGTGACCGGCTCTTCCACCCCCGTGGAAGGAAGCTGCTCTTTGCGAATGCCCTCAAAATTCCAAATGGCTCCCTCCGGGTTAGCGCCAAGCAGACCCTTCATCTCCAGTTTGATCTGGGTCTGCTCCCGGGCGGGACTGTCCTCGACCACCGGCACCCAGAGAGGCATGGAAAGAAACGAGCGGGAGGGAAGGCTCATGATGCACCCGGTGGCAGGCCGGAGTTTGCGTGGGTGTTCCGCCGTCGCCGCGCAGACGGATTGGCCACGGGGCCCGCTCCATAGCTCCCAGCCCTCTGGACCCGGAAAAAGCACCGCGCCCCCCGCAGCCACCGGAGAGGCTTTCTGCTTTCGCAAAAGCCCATTTTTTCCAAGGCCCTTGAACTTCACTTTGTCTCCTCCATCCAACGAGCCTTGATTTGAGGTGGATTGCGGGAAATCAGCGCCACAACTTTTCTTTTAACCTCGCCCACATAGCCCGTCGAGGTCACCCGCCAGAGATCTTCGGCTCCCATGTTGATTTTAGCCTGAAGGTCCGGCGGAATAAAACCCAACAGCCCCACATTCACCTGATCGTCCTGGCTGCCGAAGATCTGGTCCGGCCCGAGGCGGACTTGGACAAAATTGGCGGCGCCTCCCTGGCTCAAACCGAGCCACGCCTCAATGACATCCGGGTCCGCACTTTTCAGGGAAAGTTTGCCGGAACCATAGATCGTGAATTTGTTTTTCCAGTTCTTTTCCCGCGACTCCTCCATCACCTGCGCCCATCCAGGCACCTTTTCCAGTTCATCCGGTTTCTCCAGCGGACCGTTTTTCGCCGAGGCTTCCGTCAGATCATTATTTCCGGTGGTCTGGTCGTCCGGATCCACATAATCCAAAAGGGCGTCTATGAAGGCCGAGGAAGTGGTGGGATTCACGTCCCAGAATCCCAGAAGATTGGTGAGAATCCGCCGGCAAAAATCCCGATCGCCCATCGCCAAGGCATTGAGATTGATCTTCCCGTCTTCCCCACGCAAATCCTCGGCTCCCACCTCAAAGCGAACGGGGACTCCCCAGCCAGACCGTAACTCCCCGCTCAAAACCCGGGAGACCTCGGTCGTCATCGCCGGCTGAATCTGCGCGCTCAATGCCATCTGCAACCCCGACTCCGCCACCAAGGTGGCCCGGGAATTTTGCAAAGCCGCCACCTCCTGCCCCAGTTGCCGCTGCAGAATCGCCGCCAACCCCAGCATTGCCGCCGAAATCAGCGCCACGGCCCATAACACCACAATCAGGGCCACCCCGGCGGAGCCTCGATGAAGTCGGATAGGCAGGTTCATTTTGGATGGGTCTAATTGGTTAAACTCACCGGAACCCGCGTGACCGGATCCACCGGTGGCAGACCGCTGGGGCTATAGCCCGTGGGAATCCAAAAGATCCCGCTGTTGGTGATGCTCCGTTCCCCATCCCGCCGGACCAGGGTCATTCTGAGATAGGCGGGTTTGATCGGATCATTCCACTCCCGCAACTCCTCCGGATTCCGCGGATCCCCCGCCCGCCACTCCAGCGAGGCCACTTCCCGCATCAACTCAAAGCTGTTGGTTTGGGGCGGGCTTTGCCGGTTCATCTCGTTGGTGGCTTGAAAAATTTCATGAAGCACCAACACCCCGCCACCCGCCACCGGATCCTTTTGGAGGGCCAGCCGGATGGATCGAACCCCGCCTTTTTGCTCGGGCAGGATCACCAGCGGGGGGTTGGACAGGAGCAGGTCAAACCCCGACCCCACACGCGGCTCGAAACTCAGCTGGGCACGCACGGGCAGATCCAGACAAAGCTGCCGGACGAGGGCGAAAAGGCCGCTGACCTCCCGGCTCCGCTGGCTGTTTTTAGCGGCCGCCTCCGCTCCCAGCATCGACATCTGCACCAACTGAAAAAGGACCCCGAAAATCAAAATCAGAATCGCCATGCCCAGGGTCACCTCAATCAGGGTGAAGCTCCGGCCCCCCCGAAATTTCCGGCCGCTCATCGTTGCCCCCACAGAATGAAGCTGATCCGGTCAACCACCTTCTCCCTTTCGTCCTGCGCATGGAGTTCCACCCGCCACCAGCCGCCCAGGGGCATGGTCACATTATTGGGCCCCGGGACATTGACCAAGACGGGCTGAACCCGCTGGGAAATCGTCCAGGTTTTTTCCGAGCCCCAACCCGGCACCGGCGTCCATCCGCTTTCCGCAAAGTTGTTGCTGCGGGCGAGAATCTGCGCCGCCACGGATTCGATGGCCTGCCTTCGTTGGGCCGTGCGGAGAATTTCCGAGTTCACCCCCAAAACGTCATTTAAAGCCACCCCAAACCCCACCACGGCAAAGGCAAAGATCGCCACTGCCAACATCACCTCGATGAGGGTGAAACCTGTGGGAGTCTTCTTCACGGCTGACTCTGTCGCCGGGTGTTCGATTCTCCCGTCAGGGCGTTGAATTCAAACTCGTCGCGGTTCTCCCCATGCCGGAGTCGCACCCGGATCGGCTCGACCAGGCCCCCCCCCGTGATCAACCACTGGTATTTCTCGGGCTTCCCCCAGCCTCGCCGGCCACGGGCCAGATCTTCCGGGGTGATGAGATCCATCTCCACTTCCCCGGGAAACTCATGGCCGGCCACGGCCCGGACATCCAGAAGGATTTGCTGCCGGATTCCTGTTCCCAAGGCTTTTTCCCGCGCCGCCCCCACTTCCTCCTCCAGCATCTTGCGGGACTGGATCAGTTCCCGGTCCCCGCCGGTGGTGGAAAGAAAGACCACCGCCCCCCCCATAAAAATGACGCCGATGCCAACGGCCAGAATGATTTCCAGTAACGTGAACCCCGCCGCCGACTTTGGGCGGAGTTTCATGAAAATTCCCGGCCGACCCCCTTATTTGGAGGTGACGTCGTCCCCGCCGCCGCTGTTGTCCTGCCGGTCCGGGCCCTTCGAATAGACCTTGAAGCCCTTCGCCGAGGAAGAGTCCACTTTGTACTGATAATCCTCGCCCCAAGGATCCTTGGGGAGCTCTTCAAAACCTTTGCCCTTCCCGACCAAAGCCTGCAGCCCTTGGGACTGGCTCAACGGCACCCCGCCGCTTTTCATCTCAAACATCCGGACTTGGGTGACAATGGCGTTGATATCCCCGCGGGCGCGCTGCTCTTTCGCAAACTCCAGATTGCCCGTGAGCATGAAAATGGCCGATCCCATCAGCACAGTGATGATTCCCACCACCAGCATGATTTCGATGAGGGTGAAGCCCGCGCAAGCCGCCCTCGGCTGGGAGCGTAGATTTTGGAAGGGTCTCACTCTGGCCGTAATCCTACTCCGCCGGATCCCGAAGACAATCCAAGTCGCAGGCGTGGGACGGACACCGCCGCCGGGGGTAGGGAAACCGTGGGTGCGGGAGCCCACGCCGCAGTCACCGGAGCCGGAGAGACCGCGGGGGGCACTGTGGCTGCGGGAGACCGCCCCATCGGGTCATAACTTAACTGGAGCCGCAACTGGCGAAGGGTCATGCCGGAAGATCCGGCGGGACACTGCCAGTCGATCTGGTTCTCCCCCGCCAAGAGCCAACCGGAGGGCACATGAGCCGCCACGGTCCGCCAACCGCCGTAGGCCAGTTGCTGTGCTCCGGCCAACCAACGGTAGCCAACATCCTCCAGCCCGGGCAGCTCGACGGCCACCGCGGCAACCGGTCGCCCGTTGATCCAAAGAACCGGCTCCTCGGCCGGGCCCAACCCCGCCACCTGCGCCTCCAAGCGGGCATGGGCTGGGGTGGCCGCGATCGGTGCCAAAAAGCGCACGGAGTTTTGCGGCTCAACCTTGACCGGACCGGCATCCAGCACGGCATCAATGATGCGCCCTTTCCGTTCGTCCTGGGGCGCGCGCCGGCCCTGCCCTTGCAACTCATCCGCCGGAAAAATCTTGCCGGACGGGGAGAGATAAAGCCCGGGCGGAGTCCAGCCGCTGGCCGCGAGCACGAGCGGTTCCACCCACGAGAGCTCCGCCCGCGCGAGCACCGGACGGGACCCGGTGGCCTCCACCACCAACTGACCGGGGCCGGCCAAAGTTTCCCGATCCAGCAGCAGGGTGCGCGCATGCCAAGAAGCGGCCCCCTCGTACAGGTTGCCGCAGATCGTCACCGCACGGCTCGGCCCCTGCCAGATCAGCCGCGCGAAACCTCCCTGCGTTTCCTCGAACAAAAGGGTGACGGCAAGGCGGGATTGCCCCGACGGCGGACGGATCGGTGCACGCCAGACGGTCATGTTCGCCCCCGCCGCAGTCTGCACAGGTCCGAACCAGCTCGGCGGGGGGATTTGCGCCGCCGCGTCCCAAACCGCGGCGGGAATTTCCCCGCCCGGCGGGGCTTCCGCCGGTAGCAGGGAGACGATCCAGAAAAAGGAGGCCACGGGGGTCAGCCGGCGCCAAAACGGTTTTCTCCTTTTCATGCCAACAGCTTGGCAGGGGTCCGGTCAAGACCGTTGAGGAAGCCATGGCCTTGCTCACCCGCCGCGTGAACAACCGCCCAAGCGGCGGGAACAACTTATTAGAGGTTTTTTCGCATTCCGGACATCGCGTCAAAGATGCTGGTGATGATCGAATAGACCACCGCCCCCACCACCAGCGCGATCACCACGATAATCACGGGCTGGATCAGGGCGGTGATCCGCTGAATCCGCCGATCCATCTCCTTTTCATACCGGGCTCCCGCCTTGTCCAGGGACTTGGCCAGCTCCCCGGTTTGTTCCCCGACCGCCACGAGATCCAGGAAGGTGTCGGAAAACCCGCCCACCTGCCGCAGGCCCCGGCTCAGGGAATATCCCTCGGAGATTTGCTCCGACGCCTTTTCCAACCGCACCCGGTAATAGGTGTTGGGAGTGGCGCGGGAAACCAGCTGCATCGCCTGCAGCAGCGTGACCCCGTTGCCAAGCAGGTTGGCAAGGGTCTGGCTGAACTGGGCGTAAAACGCCGCCTCCAGAACCGGCCCGGCAATGGGAATCTTCACCCGCGCCTGGTCCCACCACAGCCGACCCGCCGGCTTCTGAATCGCCTGCCAAAATCCGATGCCCCCCAGGGCCACCATCACCAGCACCATCCAGCCCCACTGAACCAAGAAGCGGCTGGTGCCGAGCAGCAGCTGGGTGATCAGCGGGGGCTTTTGGGTTTTGAAAAGCATCTCCAGTTGGGGCACCAGAACCACGACAAACAACCCCATCAACAGGATGCCGGCCCCGGTCACAAACATCGGATAGATCAGGGCCTGCACTACCCGGCCTTTCAGGTCGCTGAGCTTTTTCAGGTAAAGCACCTGCCGTTGAAGAATCGGACCCAGGGCGCCGCTCACCTCCCCCGCCGCCACCAGATTGCAATAAAGGTCGGAAAAGCTGGAGGAGGCGGTCTTCAGGGCGCGGGACAGACTCACTCCTTCCCGCACCTGGGTTCGTAAACTTTCCGCCACCGCTTTCAGCGAAGAGGCCTCGGAGCGCTGCTCCATCATCTTGAGGGCCCCTTCCAGTTGCAGGCCGGCATCCAACAAATCTCCCAATTCCTCGGTGAAGGAGATGATCTGCCCCTCATTCATCTGCCGCTCGGCCGACGCGGTGGCTCCCGGGCCAGATGTCTTGGCGGCCGGGCCCGCCGCCCCCTCCTGCTGAAGCCGGATGGGTTGAAGCCGTTGCCGACTCAGTTGGACCAAGGCCTCCTGGCGGCTTTTCGCCTCCAGCGTTCCCCGGGTCCGCCCACCGCCCGGAACCAGGGCCTCATACGTGAATGCCGGCATATCAGGCGTTCGTTTTTGCGGCCTCGGTCGCGGTGACCCGGACCACTTCCTCAATCGTCGTGGTCCCCTCCGCCACCTTGTCCCATCCGTCCTCCCGCAGACTTTTCATGCCTTGGGATCGGGCCAGCTCCTTCAGGGCCGCGTTGGACTCCCGACGGGTGATCATTTCCTGCATCTGCGGCGACACGAGACAGATCTCATAAATCGCCCGCCGCCCCTGATACCCGGTCTGCCGACAACGGTCACACCCCACCGCCCGGTGGGCCGTGGCCGCCTTTTCCGGAGGAATCCCGATTTCCCGGATATACTCATCGGAGTAGGAACCTTTCTCGCAACACCATGGGCACAGCACCCGGACCAGTCGTTGCGCCAAAAACGCCCGCACCGAGGATCCCACGAGAAACGGCTCGATCCCCATATCCACCAAGCGGGTGATGCCCCCGATGGCGTCATTGGTGTGCAAAGTGGAAAAGACCAAGTGCCCGGTCAGGGCGGCGCGGATCGCGATCTCGGTTGTCTCCACATCCCGCATCTCACCCACCATCACCACATTCGGGTCGCCCCGCAAAATGCTGCGCAATCCCGCGGCGAAGGTCAGATTGATTTCCGGCTTCACCGCAATCTGCACCACCCCGGCGATCTTGTTCTCCACCGGATCCTCAATCGTCACAATCCGCCGGTCCTTCGAGTTCAGGGAGGCCAGGAAAGTATAAAGGGTGGTGGACTTTCCGGATCCCGTCGGGCCGGTGATGAGCACAATCCCGTTCGGGAGTGCCAGCAGGCTGCGGACTTTCTGCTCGTTGACCGGACTCAGCCCGAGTTGGGCGAAGTCAAAGCGCTGTTGGCCGAGCAAACGGAGGCTGATCGATTCACCGGTCACGGAGGGAATCGTGGCCACGCGGACGTCAATCGGGCGCCCTTCAAACTCCAGGTTGATCCGGCCGTCCTGCGGCAAGCGCCGCTCGGCGATGTCCAGATGGGCCATGATCTTGATGCGGGAAATCAGGGACGCCTGGAACAGCTTGATCCGTGGCGGCACAGGAATGTTCCGCAACACGCCGTCGATCCGGTACCGCACCTGGAGGTCATCCTCCAGCGGCTCGATATGGATATCCGTCGCCCGCTCCTGCAGCGCCTCGCGGATGATCTGGTTGACGAACTTGATGACGGAGGCCTCGGAGTCATCCGCATCCAGGATCGTCGTCTCCTGTTCCAGATCGCTGGGCGGCGGCAGATCCCCCCGACCCTCCAAAATCTCATCGAAGGTTTCCGCCCCCACGCCGTACCCGCCCCGCAAGCCATCCAACACCGCCCGGCGGGGGGCCAGCATCCAGCGGGTCTGCCCTTCCCAAAATCCCGCCAAGGCTTGCCGGCCCAGATGATCAAAAGGATCAAACCCCAGGACCGGCAGGGGTTCGCCTTCCCCCGGCGTGATGGGGAGAAGCCGGTGCCGGAGCGCAATCCGGGCCGGAAACTTTTCCCGGAGCGGGGCGGGAATGGGAGGGATCTCCCCCGACCAAACCGGCAGCCCCAGGGACTCTCCAAGTTTTTGGGCAAAGACCTTTTCGTCCACCTGGCCGGTGTCCAGCAACGCATTGATCATGGACCGCTGGTCCGCCGCGGCTGCCACCACCGCCTGTTCGCAGGCGGGCAGATCCTTGGCGCCGGACTGCTCCGCCAGCTGCACCAGGGTCTGCCGCAGGTTCATAGGGGCAGCACCCGCGCCAGCCGTTCCGGATTCAGGCCGGCCAGTTCCCGGGTCACAAACCGGCCGTCTTCACGGACCAGCTTGCCATCAAAAAAGATCCGCCCCCCGCCGTGCGTCCGGTCCTGCAGGCAGACCAGATCCCAGTGCACTTGCGAGCGGTTCCCGTTGTCCGCCTCCTCGTACGCCTGCCCGGGGGTGAAGTGGAAGGAACCGGCAATCTTTTCGTCGAAAAGGATATCGCGAATGGGTTGATGCAGATAAGGATTCAGTCCCAGCGAAAACTCTCCGACATAACGCGCGCCCGCGTCGCTGTCGAAAATCTGCTCCAGTTGGCGGCTCTTGTCTCCCGCCCGCGCCTCCACGATCTTCCCCTTGGAGAATTTCAGCCGGACGTTGTCGAAAGGAATCCCGCGATACACCGCCGGAGCATTGAACGTCACCTGTCCCTCCACGCTGTCCTTCACGGGAGCCGTGAACACTTCCCCGTCGGGAATATTCCGCTCCCCCACACAAGGAATGATTCCGATGCCCTTGATGGAAAACCGAAGGTCGGTGCCCGGACCGGTGATGTGCACCCGATCTGTCCGGCGCATCCGCTGGACCAGGGGTTTCACCGTCTGCGCCAGCTTTCGGTAGTCGAGGGTGCAGACGCGGAAAAAAAGATCCTCGAAGGCCTCGGTGCTCATTCCCGCGGCCTGGGCCATGGCCGGGGTGGGCCAACGCAGCACCACCCACCGGGTATGGTTGATCCGGCGATCGGAGATGGGACGCAGAATTTTTCCGGCCAGCTTCTGCTTCTCCGCCGGCACATCGCTGGACTCAAAAGCGTTCTGGGACCCCCGTAGCGCGATATAGGCCTGCATCTCCTTCATCCTTTTCAGGTCGTGCCGCAAGCTGAACCGCAGCGCCTTTTCCGTCACCCCGCGGCCCAGCTCCCGGGAAACCTTGCCCGCATGCAAATGGACAAAAGGGTCCGCCCCCCGGGCGCGGACGGAACGGATCAGCTCCACCACAAAATCCTCGGGAATTTCTGAGGCGTCTATCCAAACCCGGTCCCCCCGGCGCAGGCAGGTGGAGTAGCCGGTCAACAGGTCGGCCAGTTTCCGGTAGCGAGGCTCGTTCACAGGCCCCTTCCCCCCACCCCACCGTTGCGGTAAATAGATAGCGGATGGTGCATCATCTCCATAAGTTTCAGCCACTCGGGAGGTTTGGCAAGCTGGTCGCCGCGCTCCTCCTTTTTTCCTGCCAACTACCGGCGCAGGAGCCCTCCGGGGCCACCGTGGCCGGCCGGGCCACCATTCAACTCCGCAACGCTTCCTACCGTTCGGATCTGGGCGGGATGGATATTGTCCTGGCTCCCACCAACCTCATTCCGGAAATCCGCCGACTCCGGATGGAGACCTGGCGCACCGACGGCCTGGCCGTCACCCGCAGCCCCGACGGCGAGGAAAACCCGGTGGGGGTGCGCATCGATTTTTCCGACGGCTACAAAAACCTCGATCTCAAGGCCCTTGGCCAAGCCGCCGCCAACGCCGCCACCCTCCGGACCCGGACGTCCACCAACGGGGAGTTTGTCTTCAGCAACGTGCCCCCCGGAAAACACGCCCTCTATGCCCAGTACAAAAGCCGCTACGCCGTGGCCTACTGGCTCTTGGAACTGGAGGCGGGCAAAAAACAGACCAACCGAATCCTACTCACCGAGACCAACGCGGCCGAGGTCCACAACCGCTTCGAGAAAAAAACCCCTTAGCTGTTGGCCGATTGCCACAGGCGCCAGTAGGCGCCCTTCCGCGCGAGAAGCTCCTCGCCCTTCCCCTCTTCCACCAGCCTTCCTTTTTCCAGCACCAGAATCCGGTCGGCCCGGTGGGCGGCATGGAGCCGGTGCGTCACCAACAGTGTCGTTGGCCGGCTCATCAGTTTTCCCAGAACCCCCAACAACTCCTTTTCCGTGACGGCATCCAACGCGCTGGTCGGCTCATCCAGAAGCAGAATCGGCGCGTCCCGTAAAAAGGCCCGCGCGATCCCGATCCGCTGCCGCTGGCCCCCGCTCAACATCACTCCCCGTTCTCCGACCGGTGTGTCGTACCCCTGCGGGAGTTGCCGGATAAACTGATCCGCCTGCGCGTCTTCCGCCGCCTTCTGAATTTCTCGCGAGGAGGCCCCCGGTCGCCCATAGGCGATATTTTCCCGCACGGTTCCGTTCAGCAAAACTGTCTCCTGGAGAACCAAGGCTTGGCGGGACCGCAGCTCCTTTTTGGCCAAGCGGCGCAGATCGATGCCGTGAAAATGAATCGAGCCCTCGGTGGGATCGTAAAACCTGGGCAACAGGGAAAGCAGGGTCGTCTTGCCGGCGCCCGTTCCCCCCACCACCGCGACCGACTCCCCCGGCGCCACCGTGAAGCTCAGCCCGTGAAGGACCTCGTCCCCCCGGGCATACCGAAAACCGACGCCACGAAACTCGAGCGCTCCGGCCCCGATCGGAAGTTTTTCCGGCTTGGCCGGATCGGGCACCTCATCGGGTGTGTCGAGGACTTCAAACACCCTCTGGGCCGCCCCCGCGGCTCCCTCCATTGACCAAGCCGTATAACTCAACTGCTCCAGCGGCGAATACAACATCGCGAGATAGGCCAGAAACACGAGGAGATCCCCCAACGTCATCTTTCCGGCCGCCACTTCCCCCGCCCCGGCCCACAACAGGGCCGCCGTTCCCGCCGCCAAAAGTGTGCCCACCACCAGCGTGCTCGCCACGTTAGTCATCGAAAGCCGCAGATTCGCCTCCAGCGACTCTCTCGCCTCCCGGCGGAAAAGGTCCACCTCGTGGGATTCCCGCCCGAAGGCATGCACCACCCGGATGCTGGAAAGACCCTCGTTCGCCCGGGCCAGCACATCACTCTCCTGCGCCTGCAGAGCCGCCGTCTCCCGCCGGATCCGGCCGGCAAACCGGGCGATCGCCATCATCAGAAACGGCACCACCGCCAGGGAGAGAAACGCCAGCAACGGGCTCATCCGGAACATCACCACAAACGTCCCGACCAATGTGAGGGCCGAGCCAAGAATCGTGGCGAATCCCCGGTTAAAATAGGTTTGAATGGCCTGCGCATCGTAGGCCACGCGAAAACTGGAATCGGTGCTGCGCCGGGCGTCGTGAAACCGCAGAGGCAGGGATTGCAGGTAGGCATACAACTCCGTCCGGACACGCAATAGGGCCTTGAGGCCGATTTCGATCAGGGCGTATGTCTGGGCCAGATTCACCGCCCCCCACAAAAGATGGATCCCGATCAAGGCGCCGCAGGTCAGTGCCAAGGCGGAGGCGAAGGACCAGGTCCCGGGCAGAAACGGCACCACGATGGATCCCTGCGGAGAGGCGAGCACGCCATCGACCACGAATTTCAGCGGCCACGGCTTGAGCAGGTTCAGACCCGTGGCCACGCCCAACAAGAGAAACGCCCCGAGAATCCTGCCGGCAAAGGGCCGGTAGTATCCGAGGATTCGGAACACCAACTTCACGCCTGCGGGCTCCTTCCCGAGACCGGCATCAACTGGGCCCGCCGCGCCGCCACCCGCACCAGGTCCGCCACCCGCCGGCGCAACTGCCATCCGGTCCAGAGCCAACCCAGCCCGGCGAGGGCCAGGATCCCCAGGAAAAACGGAAGCGCGGCCGGATAGGCCAACCAAACCAACACATCGGCCGTCAGGGCGGTGATGCCAAAAAGCACGCTGAAGGTGCTGGGAACCATGCCTTGATGCACGCGGGTCAACCGCCGGCCATGCGGATAAATTTCCGTGAGGGTGCGCAGGCGGATGTGCCACCAGCGGTTGGCAAAAATCTGCACATCCCAAGGGTTCCAGCCGGTATCGAGCGAGTACTTCCACCCCTCTTCCTCCATGCTCTTCACCACCTCCTCAAGCAGCTGGGACCGGTCCCGCCCTTGTTCGCTCCAGAAGGAAAGCATCCGGGATTGGATCAGCGGAATCTTGGGTCCCGCGTCCTTTTCCGGAACCATCGCCACGGAGTCCGGCGTCCGCTTCCCCTTCAGCCAGGTAAAATACCGCGCCCAGTCGCGGACCAGGGGTTGGGTCAGGGCCAGATAAAAGACCGTCAAACGGGCGAGAATCGTGTCGTGCTTGGGCTCAATCCGGGCCACCACCATGAACGAGAGCGCGGGAACCAGCGTCGCCGCCAACATCAACAAGGGCAGGATGCGGAGTGGTTCGATTTGGATGGAGACCAGGAAAATAAAAAGCGTCAGGGCGTTCCACTCGAGGCCACTGACCAACTGAGCCCAGGGGGAGGCCGGTTTGGGATAAAGACACTGGAAAAGCCCGGTGCCGAACACGCCGTGATAAATGATCGGCCGGTGAAACACGCGCTCAAACCTCGGCAGACCGTAAATCACCCCCTTCCAGCGGGCGGAGCCCTGCGGATCAAAATACTGCATGTGCTTGAACCGGAGCATTGCCTCCGCTTCGCCGTACCCCCTCTGCTGCCGGAAGTACGCCTGCATCGTGAACCGCCGGTGATGCCAGACCATCGCGCTCGGACTAAAACCGATCCGGTGGCCGGCCTGCATCAACCTCCAGCAAAGGTCCACATCATCCCCGGCCGTGCGAAAGTCCGCGTCGAATCCTCCCACCTCCTCCAGCGCCCAGCGCCAGTAGCCCATGTTGCACCCGGGAATGTGCTCGGCCTCCGTGTCGCTCAACAGCACATGCGTCGGCGCTCCGGCACTCGCCGCGACAGCGGCGGGGATCGGTCCGCGGGCTGGCGGGTTGAGGTTGGGCCCGCCCACCGCGACGTAGTGGCTCTGCAACAGGGTGGACACGAGGAAATAAAGCCAGTCCGGATCCGGCATGCAGTCGGAGTCCGTGTAGGCAATCACCTCCCCCGTGGCGGCCTGCCAACCCACATTGCGCGCCACCGAAAGCCCGCGGTTTGGCTGCAGGATGTTTTTCACCCCGGGAAACTCCGCCGCGATGGACTGGGTGTCATCCTTGGAGCCGTCGTCCACCAAGATGACTTCGTAGTCCGGATAATTCAGCTTCTGCAGGGCGTCGAGACAACCGCGGAGGGTGGCCGCTCCGTTATAACTGCAGACCACCACGGAAACTTTCGGCGTACGCGGGAGCGGAAACTTGTCGACCAAGGTCGTCCGCGGCTCGAGCGTCTTGGGGGCCAGCCGCCGATACGAGACTTTCGGTGTTCGGTCTTTCCGGACCAGCCCGAAGGCCCAGTCCTCCACATCGATCCCATCGGTGAACCACTCGTCGGTCCAGGAGAAGAGAATCGTCCCCGCCAATCCGCCACGAAACACCTCGTCCCAATGGAGCTCCAAAAGATCCGCCTGCTCCTCTTCGGCGTGCCGGATCGTATCCATCCCAAACTCCCCCAACACCAAAGGTCGCTCCTCGGCCAGATTCTGCAGGCGGGACAGGTAGGCGCGCAGGTCGGGACCGCGGTGCAGGTAAACGTTGTAGGAAAGAAAATCCGTCTCCTTGGGCAGGAGATACTCCGTCGGGGGAAAATTGGCGTAGGCCGCCAAGGCGCCCGCATCCTCGTCCTTCACAATCCGCGCCAGCGAATCGAGGAAGGTTTCGACTCTCTGGGGTCCGTACCAACGGACCAGATCCGGCGGGATTTCGTTATCCACATAATAACCCAGGATGGCGGGATGACCGGCATGCGCCTTGGCGGCACGCCGGACACTCGCGCGGATCTCCTTCCGCACGGCCCCGTCATCCAGGAACAGGACCCGCCGCTGCCAGGGAACCGTCACCATCACCCGGAGACCGTGTTCGGCGGCCTGGTCCAAAAACCAGCGGGGAGGCGGGTGATACACCCGCACGGTGTTGAATCCCGCCGCCGCCATCAGCCGAAAGTCCCGGGCGGCTTTGGCAGGATTTCCCAGATGGTCGTCGCCGTCCCGGAACGGTCCGTAGGTCACTCCCTGCAGAAAAAATTTTGTGTCCCCGGAAAAAAGGAATTTTCCCCGGGCGGCCACCCGGGGCCCGCTCAAGCCGCTCGGGCGGGCCTTACCCTCCGGGGAAGGCAGATCCGGAAACAGGGGAATGGGGGCGGAACTCACTCCCGCAGCTGACCGTGCCCGGTCACCACGTATTTGTACGAGGTCAGCTCCTCCAGTCCCATCGGGCCCCGGGCGTGGATCTTGTCCGTGCTGATGCCGATCTCCGCCCCGAAACCGAACTCGCCGCCATCGGTGAAGCGCGTGGAAGCGTTCCAGTAGACGGCGGCGGAATCCGCCTCCCGAAGGAAACGCTCCGCCACCGCGCGGTCCGCCGTGACAATCGCATCGGAGTGGTGGCTGCCATGGCGGGCCAGATGGTCCAACGCCCCGTCAACTCCATCGACCACCCGGATGGCCATGGTGAGATCGAGATACTCCGTCTCCCAGTTGGCCGGCGGGGAGAACTTTTCCCCCGCAGCCCGGGCCGCCGCTTCGTCCCCGAACAACTTCACTCCCTTGGCCTTCAGGGCTTGGACCAACCGGGGAAGGATTTTGTCCGCCCCGTCCCGATCCACCAGCAGGGTCTCCGCCGCGTTGCACGTGGCGGGCCGTTGGCACTTGGAGTTGACCACAATGGCTTCCGCCATCGCCGGATCGGCCGCCCGATGGACGAATACATGGCAGACCCCGTGGAAATGTTTGATCACAGGCACCCGGGCGTGCTCCAGCACGGTCTCGATCAATCCATGCCCTCCCCGGGGAATCAGCAGATCGAGGACGCCGTCGAGACGGCACATCTCGGGAATGCTTTCCCGGCTTTCATCCTCCACCAAAGAGACGACCTCGGCCGGCAGCTTCTTTTTCCGGGCTGCCTCCCCCATGGCCAAAGCCAGGGCCCGGTTGCTGTTACGTGCCTCGCGTCCCCCGCGCAGGAGGACTGCGTTGCCGGTTTTCAGGCAAAGCACCGCGCTGTCCACAGTCACGTTCGGACGGGACTCATAAATGATTCCGATCAGGCCGATTGGGACACGGATCTTGGCGATTTCCAGACCGTTTGGTCGTTTCCACTTCCGCACAACCTCCCCCACGGGATCCGGCAACCGGGCCACCTGCCGCACCCCCTCCGTCATTTCCGCAAAACGTTTCTCCGTCAGCTCCAACCGGTCCAGCAGCGCCCCGGTCAATCCGGACGCCCGGCCCGCCTCCACATCCCGCCGGTTGGCCTCCAAAATCTCTTTTTGGCGCATCCCCAACTCGTCCGCCATCGCCAACAGCAGGGCGTTCTTCTCATCCGTGGAAAGGACGGCCAGATGACGCGCCGCCTCCTTGGCCCGGAGGGCCAGCTCCCTCACCGCACTCACCGGGCGATCCAAGTTCCCGGAGCGGAGGATTTCACGGACTCGAGCAGAACCTGCTTCCGACGCCCGTCCGCGATCAGCACCGGCACTCCGCGGGACAGGGCAATGCGGGCAGCCTCCAGTTTCGAGCGCATGCCGCCGACGGAGCCGACGCTGCCGGCGCCGCCGGCACAGGCCAACACCCGCTCGTCAATTTTGCGGACCCGCCGGATCAGCTGGCCCCCGCCATCAGGACGGCTCATCAGGCCGGGAGCGTCCGTCAGGATCACGAGCCGATCCGCCCGGGCCAGAATCGCCACATGGGCGGAAAGGCGGTCGTTGTCCCCAAAGGCGTTGAGCAGTGCGATCTCCTCGAAAGACAACGCGTCGTTCTCGTTAAACACGGGCACGGCCCGCTTTTGCCTCAGCAGGGTCTGGAGGGTTGAGCGGGTGTTGTCATAGATGCGCCGGCTGTCGAGATCCCAGGAGGTCAGAAGGATCTGGGCGGCGAGCAGCCGGTGCGGAGCCAGGGCATCCGCGTAGGCGCGCATCAAAAGGGGCTGGCCGATGGTCGCGCAGGCCTGAAGCTCCGGCCGGGATGAAGGACGTTTCTTCATCTTCAAGGCCTGCATGCCCGCACGAATGGCCCCGGAGCTGACCAGAATGACTTCATGACCGGAACGGCGCAGCCGCGCCATCTGCCCGGCCCAACCGCGCAACCGCGCCACGGCCAACCCTCCGGCCGGAGAGGCCAACAGACTACTGCCGATTTTGACGACGATTCTCACGGGATTCTTTTCGTCGGCTTAGGAGCGGCGGCCTTCCACGGCCCGAAGAACCAGGTGGAGGAGCTTGGAGCCGGCAAAAAGTTTTCCGGCCCAGCGCCCCACGCCGCTTTTTCCGCCCCGGGCCCCGGAAAACAGCTGCACGGCGGCCAGGCCCAGACCCGCCCATTGGCTGCTGAACCGGAGCACCTTTTCCCCCTCGTCGATCCAGCGGCCGACATCGGACAACTGCCCGACGGCACGGCGGAACTCCCAGCCGGCCCGGCGGGCGGAGGCGGCACAGGCCAGACGCGCTTCCCGCGCCTGCCTCAGCGCTTGGAGCTCAACCATTCCCGGTCCCTCTGAAATTCGGCGACGGTGTCGGCGAACGGCATGCCTTCCCCGAGGGTGCGCTTGCGCATGCGGAGAAAGGCAAAGAGGGCGCCGGCGCCGTAAAGAATCGCCAGGCCGACCAAGGCGAGGAGCCGCGCCTGCGGATCCGGCCACACGGAAAGCACCACGGCCAGCGAGGCCACCAAAAGGGCAAGGGCTCCGAGGACGAGGGCAATTGCCAGCCAAAGCACGGCTTCCACCGCCCGCCACTTTTCTTCCTGCAGCTCCGCCCCCAGCAGGCGCAGCCGTTCCTCCACCAATTTGACGGAGGTCAGGGCGAGGTCGCGCAGGGCAGCAATCATCCCAATCCCTTAACGGCGATTCAGCAGTGCGCCCAGGATCAGGCCGGCGACAAGGGCGGCCCCCACGGACTCGTAAGGGTGCTTGCGGATCACCTGATCAACTTCCTTCAAACCTTCCTCCGCCGCCTCTTTCACATCCTCGAGATTCTTAAACCTTTCCTTCGCGGCCTCGATTTTACGGGTCAGCTCCTTGCGGACCTCTTTGGCCTTCTCCCCTAGTTCCCCGGCGGTGGCATGGAGGAGCTGCTCGGCATCCGCCAGCACCCCCCGGACGTCCCGTTGGATGGAGGAGGAAGAAGAACGGTTACGCGAAGGTTTGCGGGCTTTGGTTTTGGCCATCGGGTCATTGTGCCCAAGGGCACTTGAAGGGGCAAGCTTGCGACCCCAAGAAATGAGGGGGATTAAATTGCTAAGTCGTTGGAGGCCAATCGTTTTTCGAGAAGATTGCGAGCGGCATGCCGGGCGCGCAGACGGGGATCAAACCAAACTTCCCCAAACATCTGGCCCAGGACGGTAAAGATTCCCAGCAAAGGCAAAGCCAGCAACAGCCCGTAAACTCCCCCGAGCATGCCGCCGGCAAAAATCATCATCACCGTCACCAACGGATGAACCTGGAGGGCTCGCCCCACCGTCATCGGCGTGTACACAAACTCGTCCAACAGCCGGACTCCCAAAAAGAGCAGCACCACGCCCATCAGGAGCTGGGGCGAATGGGGGGCCTGCAGCGCGCAAACACAGACCGCGATGACGCCACCAACCGCCGTGCCCACATAGGGCACCCAGGCAAACACCGCACAGATCAGCCCAAGCAGCATGGCGTGCTGAAAGGTGAAAACTTCCTGGCTCAACCCCAGCAACCATAGGCCCATGCCCAGGGTGATGGTGTCCAGCACGGTCAACCAGAACATCCCCCGAAAGTAGGCGCGCATCTGCCGATCCATCCGGTCAAAAAGCAAAAGGGTTTTTTCAAAGAAGGCGTTCGGCACTGCCCGCATCACCAAACGATGAAAGGCCGTTCCGTCCCGCAGGAAAAAGAAGGTCAGGAAGGGCACGAGCAGGAGGCTCGGCAGCCATTTGAAGGCGAAGAGTGCCGCGTCGCCGGCAAACTGGGTGCCTTTGCCCTGGGCAAAAAAGTCGATCCGCGCCTCCAGACCAGCCGCCAAGCCGGCCCGCTTGGCCAGGGGCAGCCGGGTTTCCAGCGCCTTGAGCGATTCGGAGGCGATTTGGGTCAGCCGCTGCATCGTTTCGGGCAACTGGGTTTGGAACTGGGCCACCGAGTTCAACATCGCCGGAAGAGCAGTCAGAGCGGCGATCCCACAGACGATGGAGGCCAAAAACAGGAAAATAACGAGGGACTGGTTGGGCGCCACGCCCCAGTGCTGCAACTGGGTGAGGAACGGCTGCACAAGATAGTACAGCACCACCGCCAGAATCAGCGGCAGGGCCAGCCAGGCGATATGATTGAGCAGAACAATCGAACCCAGCGTGGCGGCGATCACGCCGACCCAGATGACCGGGTGTTCCAGGCTACGCTGACTAGGAAGGCGGATTTCCTCGCTCAAGGCTTACGAAAGAAATTGTGGCTCGGACGTCCCCTCCACCAACCGCCGGAGGCGGCTGGAGATGAGCCGGGCCACCTGCTCGGCCACTTTGAATCCCAACCGGGGCCGGGCTTCGGCCAACCGCTGGAGTTCCGGCCGAAACATCGCCAGGACCACGGACGACTCCTCCGCCACCACGGTCGCCAAACGCGGGGTCGCCTCCAAAAGGGCGATTTCTCCGAAGCACTCGCCGGGAAGAATCTCCCCGAGTTTCTTTTTCTTGAGCAGGCCCTTGCGGCTGGCGGTGAATTTTCCGGAAATCACAATATACACGCCCTCCCCCTCTTCTCCTTCGTCGAACACGATCTCCCCCGCCAAATAGTGCCGCTCATGCAGGTAAAGCTTCAGGACTTCCAGCTCCTGGCGGGTGCAGTCCCGGAAAATGGCGGTTGATCCGACCACCTTCAACTTCGGGTCCAGGGGCACGGGGCGGAAAAAATTCCAGAGGTTCAACAAGTTCCACAATCCACCCAATTCATCCCCACGACCAGCGGAAAAGTCCCTCTTTCCTCTTGGGCAAACCGGTCTGTTCCTTTTAGAATTCTCCTCGCATGGAGATTGTGGAAAAAAAGGAAAAGGAGGTGCTGATTCTGGCCGTGAAGGGCGAGATCGACCTTCATGTCTCTCCCGCTTTGCGCACGGTGCTCAAGACCAAGGCCCAGGCCAAAACCCCCCGCCTGCTCCTGAATTTCGCCGAGGTCGCTTACATCGACTCCTCCGGTCTTGCCACCCTCATTGAATATTACCAGTCGGCCCGCTCTTATCAGGGCAAGTTCGGCCTTTGTTCCCTCAACCTTTCCGTCCGCAGCTCCATCGAGCTTGTCCGGTTGACCGAAGTCTTTTCCATTTTCCCCAACGAAGCCGACGCCCTCAAGACTCTCGCTTCCCCTTGAAATTCATTGTCAACGCCCTGCGGCGCGTCGAGGGACAGGGATATCTCACCTTAAACGCGCGCATCTACAGTTACCTGATCTGGGGATTCACCAATCCCCGCGTCCTCTCCCCCGGCCTCACCCTCCGGCAGATGGTCCGGATCGGGGTCGAAGCCCTGCCGATGGCCAGCCTCGTCGCCCTGAGCGTCGGCTTCATCCTCGCCATGCAGTCCTCCACCGAACTCGGCAAACTCGGCGCCAACGCCTTTATCCCCGACCTGGTTTCCCTCAGTCTGCTCCGCGAGTTGGGCCCCCTCCTGATTGCCATCATCGTGGTGGGACGGAGCGGTTCGGCCGTGGCCGCCGAACTCGGGACCATGAAGGTCAATGAGGAGATCGAGGCTCTCAAGGTCATGGCCATTTCTCCAATCCGGTTTCTCGTCGTGCCCCGCTACCTTGCTCTCATGATCATGCTGCCCATCCTCACGGTCTTTGGGAACTGCATCGGTCTCGCGGGCGGTTGGGCCGTCTGTGTCGGCACCCTGGACATGACATCCTCCTTTTATATCACCCATGCCGTGCAGCGGCCGGAAATTTGGGATCTTTACTCCGGCCTTATCAAAAGCGCCGTCTTTGCCCACCTCATCATTACCATCGCCTGCTATCAGGGCCTCGGCGTGTCTGGCGGGGCCGAAGGCGTGGGCCGGGCCACCACCGCCTCCGTCGTTTACTCCATCCTCTGGATCATCATCTCGGACGCCGTCCTGACCGGACTCTTCTTCTTCGTCCTATGAGCCCCGCTCCAAAACAAACCGGCGCCGGCCCGAAAAAAGTCTTCCAGCCCGGGGAGGTGATCCTCGAGGTGCGCGATTTGGTCATGGTGTTTGGCGACCGCCGGGTCCTGGACAACATCAGCTTTCAGGTCCGGGCCGGGGAAACCTTCGTGATCATGGGGGGCAGCGGTTGCGGCAAGACCACCCTCCTCCGCTGCCTCATCGGCGCCCAGAAACCAACCTCCGGCTCCATCCACCTGTTCGGCCAGGAGATCACCCGGATGGATCCCATTCAAATGGACCGGATTCGCCTCCGCTTCGGCATGAACTTCCAGTTCGGCGCCCTCTTTCAGTCCATGACCGTCGGCGAAAACATCGCCCTGCCCCTGCAGGAGCATAGCGAGGTCGATCCGTCCCTGATTGAAATGATCGTGAAAATGAAACTGGAGCTGGTGGGTCTGACCGGCTTCGAAAAGTTCATGCCATCCGAACTGAGCGGCGGGATGCGCAAACGCGTGGGGCTGGCCCGGGCCATGGCCCTCGACCCCGAGATTCTTTTCAGCGATGAGCCCACCTCCGGACTGGACCCGGTCATGACGGCCGTCGTGGATCAGTTGACCCTCGATGGCACCCGCAAGATCGGCGCCACTGCCGTGGTCGTGAGCCATGACATGACCAGCGTCTTCCGTATCGCCACCCGCATCCTGATGCTGGGCAACGGCCCGCGGCAGGGGCAGGTCGTGGCCGAGGGCACGCCCGAGGAGATTCGTAAAAATCCCGATCCCTTCCTCCAACAGTTTGTCCGCGGCGAGGCCGACGGCCCCATTCCCCTGCGCATGGCCCAAGATGAATACTTGAAACACCTCCTCGGAGACGGCTGAATCTAACCCTCCCATGAAGGCTTTTCGTGCTGATTTTCTTGTGGCTGCCCTGGTCATCCTGTGCAGCGTCGTCATGCTCGTCGCCCTCACCCTGGCGATCTCCGGCACCCACCTCACTTCCCCCAAAGCCACCCTCACCATCGACCTTCCCTCGGCCGTCGGCCTGGACAAACAGGCGGAGGTCCGTTACGCCGGCGCCAACGTGGGCCGCATCCGCACCGTCCGCCCCCTCAGCGATGAGGAGCGCTCCCAGGTCTCCCCGCATTGCGCCATCCGCGTGGTCGCTGATATCCATCACGCCTTGCCCAAACTTCGTGTGGGCACCACCGCCTCCATCACCGCGGATACCGTGCTTGGCGAAAAATATCTCAACCTCGAACCCGGCCCGGTCGCAAATCCCGGTCTCGCCCCCGGCACGATTCTTTACGCCACACGCTCGGCTTCCCTGGATGAGGTCATGACGGCCGGCAAAGATCTCCTCGACAAGGCCAACCATCTCATCGCCGAGAACCAGGACGCCCTCAACAAAGTGATCAAGGATCTGAAGGTGGTCTTGGATAATTTCAAGGTGATCTCCACCTACGGCAAAACCTTCATGGCCACGGTGGCCCGCAAACCCCATCGCCTCATTTTTGGCGGTCCGGTTCCGCGTCTCCCGTCGGAGGACAAGATCCTCAGCAGCGATAAGCCGGTTCCCGCCCCCGTCCCCAACGACTAACCCGCGTGGACCCGGCTTCCCCCGCCCTCGAAGCCGTGCTCGAAATCGAGCTCGCCCCACCCCGCCTCCACGGCCTGCGTGCCCTCGCGGAAAAGTGGGCTCTCCATGCCGGGTTCAGCCAACCCGAGGCGACCCGGATGCTGGCCGGGGTCGACGAAGCCCTCGCCAACATCCACCTCCACGCGTACTCCGGTCGGCCGGGTTGGGTCCGCATTGAGATCGAGCACGGCCCCGCCGAGTTGGCATTCCGCTTGATTGACCAAGGCCACGCCTACGATCCCGCGCACGCTCCTGCCCGCCAGCCCGGCGAACTGGGAACCGGGGGATGGGGCAGCCTCATGATCCGGGAGGGCTTTCCCCGCGTGGAAAGAAAACGGGCCGGCGGAAAAAATATCCTTCTTCTCGCGCGGCCCCTTCCGAGGGAAAAAGGAGGGGCATGAAGTTCACTTTCTGGGGCACCCGCGGCAGTATTCCGACGCCCTCCAATCCCCAAACGCCCACCGACGAATATGGCGGGGACACCACCTGTGTCAGCGTTGCCTGGGGCCAGGACGGCCTTCTCATTATCGATGCTGGCACGGGGATCCGCCGCGCCGGCTTCCAGTGGCTCCGGGCTGGTCGCAAGAACTACACAATCCTTTTCACCCACGCCCACTGGGACCACCTCCAGGGCTTTCCTTTCTTCGCCCCCGCCTACATGGAAGGCATCACCATCGAGGTTCTTTCCCCCCGGCTCCCGAACCGTCCGTCCGGCAATCTCATCCAGAAGGCGCTGCACGCTCAACAGGAGGAGCCTTACTTCCCCGCGGGATTTCCTGAACTAAAGGCCAAGATTTCCTTTCGGGAAGTCCAGCCGGGCGAGCAGATGAAATTTGCCTCCGGCCAGGATGTCCTGCGGGTGCAAAGCGCGCTGACGCGGCACCCGGGGGGATGCTTCGCCTATCGGTTGGACGGCCCCGGGACGGGCGGAGAACGCTCCCTCGTCTTTGCCACGGACAATGAACCTCCCATCGACCCCGCCAGCCCGCTCCTCAAAATGACCCAAGGGGCCGATCTGCTCATCTGCGACGGTCAGTACACAGATGAAGAACATGAAAAGCGGCGCGGCTGGGGACACGGCACCCCCTCCCTCTGCCTGCAGGAAGCCGCCATCGCCAGGGCGAAGCGTCTCCTGGTCACCCATTTTGACCCCGGCCATGCGGACTCCCATTTGGAGCAGATGGAAGACGAGCTCATCGCTGCCGGACAAAAGCAGGGAATCCAAGCCGCCTTTGCGCGGCAGAATCAGGAAATCGAACTCTAAACCCGGCTCAGGGACCGGCGGCGGTGGGGACATCCCCAACCAGCCGATGCTCTGCAAAATTCCCCTGCAAATCCACAAAGCCGGATTTGCCGGAGAAAAGCGTCACCCGGGACCAGCCGGAACGAAAAGCGTCGACCGCCAAATAGCGGGGTTCCACGCAAATTTTCCCCTGCAGGTCCAGAAATCCCCAGGCTGGGCCTGCCCGGAAGGGAATCCGACCCTCCCCCGCCTCCCGAATTTCATCATAGGCCGGGTCGGCCACAAAACTTCCCTGCAGGTTGACCAAACCCCATTTCCCACCGGACGCCGCCGGAGCCATCCGGTCGCCAAGCGGGGGCGCGAGATCCAAACCCGCCAGCCCATCAAAACAGCTGGTCTTATCCACGATGGCGTATGTTCCTCCCACCTGCACTGCCGCCACGCCACTCCGAAAGGGACGGGCATCGGAAAAGTAAGGCTCGATCTTCCAGTTTCCATCCCGGCTCAGATAACCCCACTTCTTGCCCAACCGGGCGGGAGCCACCCCTTCAGAAAAGGGCCCGACCCAGTCGTACCTCCCCGTCCCCACGCGATTCCCCGACTCGTCCACCAAAAACCAGTCTCGGCCTTGCCGAACCCCGGCCCTGCCCTCGGTCAAGGGCCAGGCCCAATCGAAATCGGCGGCGAGCACCAACTTCCCCTCCGCATTCACGAATCCAAACTTCTTGCCCAACCGGACCGGATGAAGGCCTGCCACGTCCCCCGCTGCCGCAGGAAACACCAAGGCCAATATCAAACCGAGCAAGCCGAGAGATTTCACCCTGAAATCATTTGGCCCCGGATCGCCTTTTGACGACCCCCAAGAACCCTCCTCGGGGAATGGCTGGGGAATAACTTGAGGGCAACCGGCTCCCTTGTCCCGCCCCTTCAAACGTCTATGATTTTACGATGCTTTCAAAGGAAGCCCGGAAAAAGTTGGCTGAAGAGAGATCCGGTCGTTCCTGGATTTGGCGCTCTGTCTACGCCCTCGGTTCCCTCGATCTGGCCATCCTTCTTCTCCTGAGCCTCGCCGGGGTCTGTGCCGTGGCCACATTTCTCGAGTCTGGCTTCAGTGCCCGGGTGGCCCGCGCCTACGTCTACAACGCTCCCTGGTTCAATGTTTGGCTCCTGCTCCTGGCGCTGAACCTCACCTGCTCTGCGGCGACCCGCTGGCCCTGGGAACGCCGCCATGCCGGCTTCGTCATCACCCACGCTGGGATTCTCGTGCTTTTGGCCGGGGCCCTGCTTGGACGCTCGAAAGGATTTGAAGGTTCCGTGGACCTATGGAAAGGGGCGCCGCCCACTCGTGAAATCCTTCTCGACCGACCCCGCCTCACCGTCGAAAGCCCCGCGACCGGACAACTCTTCTCCACCCCCTTCGATCCCGAGGTCCGACCCCCGCAACCGGATCGGCCACGGCTTCTTCCCCTGCCGGGATCGGAAGTCCGCCTCGTGGTGGACGGTTTCACCCGGCGCTCATATGAAAAAGCCGTTCTCACCGCGGATTCCGCCGCCGGCCAACCAGGACTCACCTTGGAACTTACGGGCCCGTTCGGTCCGGATCCGATCCCTGCTTCTCTGGCTCTTGGCAGCTTTCCCCGCCTGGATCTGGGCAACCTTGCGGTCTTGGAATTCAAAACCAACCTCACCGAGGAACCGGAAAAACGTCCCGCCTACCGCGAAACCCAGATGGTCCTGGCTCAAGACCCTTCCCATCCCATCATCCACAACACCGCCGGCACCTCCAGCGGGTACCGCTTTTTCGTCGGCTCCCGCACCCCGGGAGGCCCGATCGAGCTGGAAATTCTCCGCCCCGACGGCTCGGGCGAGGTCTATCGCTTGTCGGAAATCCTGGAGCGCACCCTCGTCGACCCCGACGGCACCCAGGTTCTCGCCGCCCGCTACTGGCCCAACCTGGTGCTCCGGGACGGCCAACCCGCCACGGATGGCGATCGTCCCGATAACCCCGCCGTTCTTGTTATGCTGGAGGGCTCCATCGCCGACCCTTCCGCCCCCGCCAAGCTGCTCCTCGCTCCCGGCTCCGCCCCAGGCACCATCCGCTTTCGGGGAGAGTCCGGGAATGAAAAGCCGGTCACGGGTGAGGTTCGGCTCGGGGAGAAGTTTTCGCCCGGTTGGCGCGGATGGTCGGCACGTCTCGTCGCATGGGAGCCTTCCGCCCGTATCGAAACCGTCACCTCTCCCTTGCCGGCCTCCGATCCCCGACCCGGCCGTCCCGCCATTCATGCGCGCCTACGCACGCCTTCGGGGCAAGAAGGGCCGCCCCGCTGGATTGCCTCCGGTACCTCGGCGATTCTCCAGACGGAAGGCGCCGCCTCCCGGATCGGGTTCGGCCTCGAACTCCAGCCCCTCCCTTTCACTGTTCGCCTGGATTCGTTTGAAGTCCCGCGCGATCCCGGCACCGACGAACCGGCCAACTTCCTGGCATCCGTCACCTTCGCCGAGGAGAAAAAAAATCTCGAAGCGCCCGCCCAGCTGCAAATGAACCAACCCGCCACCTTTCCCCCGGGAATTTGGCCGCAGATCACCGGCCTCTCCTATAAATTTTCCCAGGCCGGCTGGGACCCCCAAAACCTCAACCGCACGACCCTGCAGGTTCTTTACGACCCCGGCTGGATGCTGAAATGGTCTGGCTCCCTCCTTGTCGTTGCGGGGATCTTCTCCATGTTCTATCTCCGCGACCAAAACTCCACCGGCACATGAAACGTCTCTCCTTTTTTCTCACCCTCGCGGCCTGCCTCACTCCTCTGCGCGGCCAAGCCGAAGTAGCCCTGGCGGAAAATGACCCGGCCTACGACTCGCTGGCCATCCAGCATCGGGGCCGGGTGAAGCCTTTCTTCGGCTTCACCCAGGAAATGACCGCCTCTCTCACCGGGCGAACCACCGTTTCCGTTCCGGATCACGGCCGGCTTGGTTCCCGCCAGTTTCTCCTTTCTCTTTGGCAACATCCGGCGGGTTGGGAGGACCAACCCGTCATCCTGCTCGACGACGCGGCGTTGCGGAAAGAAATCGGCCTCGCCGGAGCGGGGCGCTTTTACAGTTTTCAGCAGCTCAACGCTCTGCCTCGGCTGTCCCAGCTGGCCGGTGAAGCCGACGCCGCCCGGGCTTCCGGCACCACCACCCCTGTGCCCGCGCTGGCCTCCGCCGCTCAAACGGTCCGCATGCGGCTGGCTATTTTTTCTTCTCTTCGCTCCGGCGAGGCCTTTCGCATGATGCCGCCCCCCGAGGGATCCCGGCACGGGGCCGCCTGGTCCCCCGTTCCCTTCCAGCCGGCTGACTCCATCCGCCAACTCCAGTCCCGCGGCGATTTCTCCCCCGCCAAACTCCAGGCCGAGTCTTTTTATTTCAACTTCCATCCGTTTCGTTGGGCCTGGGTGGCCTGGCTCCTTGCCGCGGTTTGCCTGCTGGCCGCCGGGAAAACTGTTTCCGGCCTGGGCCTCAAGCTCGGCTGGCTGATGGCGTTGGCTGGATTTTTTCTCATGGTGGGGGGCATCGCCCTGCGCGTCTGGCTTGCCGGTCGGCCCCCGGTCACCAACATGTACGAGAGCATTCTCTGGGTGGCCTTTGGCACCGCGCTCTTCGCCCTGATCTTCTCCTTTCGGCACCGTTCCCAAACTTATCTACTGGCCGCGTCCCCGGTGGTCATCCTCTCCCTGATTGCCTCGGATCTGCAGCCCGCCGTCCTGGATCCGGCCATGAATCCGCTCGTGCCGGTCTTGCGGAGCAACTTTTGGCTGACCACCCACGTTCTCACGGTGACCTTGAGCTACGGGGCCTTCGCCCTCGCCGCCGCGCTGGGACATTTTCTGGTGGTGGGGGCAATCCGCAAAAACTCCGCACTGTCCAACGACGATCCCGGGGTGCTGCATCTTTACCGCGCCCTCCAGCTGGGGATTCTTCTTCTCGCCGTCGGCGTGATCCTCGGCGGCGTTTGGGCCAACTACTCTTGGGGGCGGTTCTGGGACTGGGATCCCAAGGAAACCTGGTCCCTGGTCGCGTTTTTGTCCTACGTGATCCTTCTGCACGGCCGGTTGGCCGGTTGGTGGACGGGCTACGGCCTCGCGGTTGGCTCCATCGCCGCTTTTCTCACCATCCTCATGGCCTGGTATGGCGTGAACTTCGTTTTGGGCAAGGGCCTCCACAGCTATGGCTTCGGCTCCGGCGGCCAATCGTACGTCGCCGGCTTCGCCCTCATGGAGATCGCCTTTATCGCCTTCGCGCTCTTGCGCCGCCCCCGAGCCTCAGCCTCACCTTTTGCTTAATTCCTTTGTGTCCTCCACCCTCTCCCTCGTCGACCTGAAGCTGTCCTGCCATTTGGGCGTGCCCGCGGCTGAGCGGCGCAAACCCCAGCAGGTTCTTTGCACGGTTGTCTTTCCTGTTCCCTCCCTCGCCAAGGCGGCCGCCACCGACGACCTGCGGAAGACGACCGACTACCACGCCCTCAGCAAGGTCCTGCAGGCCGAAGCCCGGCGAGTCCCCCGCAAGCTTCTCGAGCGGCTCGCTTCCGACCTGGCCCGATCCGCCTGCCGGACATTCCGGCTTCCCTGGATCGAGCTGGAACTGAAAAAGTTTATCCTTCCCGAAACCCGGCACATTTCCCTCCGGGCCCGCTTCACCGCCCGGTCCCCTCGCTAGCCGTCCGATTCGACTTCCCCGCCTCGGGGGTTTTTTTATATTTTTTCGATGGTCCGTTTTATTTTTCTTTTTCTTTTTTCCGTCACTTCTGCCCGGGCCGTTCTGCCGGTGGAGCTTGTCTCCGGACCGGAACCAGACTCCGTCACCCTGCGCTTCGGCAAACTAGCCGGATCTGCCAAAACCCTGCTGATTGTCGCCCTCTCCTCCGGCCCGAACGGCGCCGGGATGGTGCCCTTCGCCCAGCATCAAACCGGCTCCACCCTCTTTCTTCCTTTCCAAGCCGATCACATTCTTCTCGTTCGGCCCTCAGGCGAACCCAAGGTCTCCCTCCGTAAGTTCAACGGGTTTGGCCTCGCCCCCGAAACCAAGGATCCCGCTGGGGTCAAACTCTCGGGCGGCACGAACGGCTCCCTGGAACTGCAGATTCCCCGCACCTGGGCCGGTCGCCAAGGGACCCTCGGCGTCGCGGCCGCCCTCAAGGACATCTCCGCCAACGGAGGTTGGGGCCGCACCATCGAATCGACGGATCCATACCTCTTCCCGGGAGAGAATGACCGTTATCTTTCGCATTATCTCTCCTTCCCTCTTCCGGTTGCCGGGTCGAAAGACCCTGCCGTCTCCACGCTCGTTCCCCGCGGGGCCGGAAAACTGCGGATCTACCAGATGTTTCCCCGCCTGTTTGGCAACACCAACACCAACCGGATCCCCAACGGCACGTACGAGCAGAATGGCTGCGGCAAGTTTGCCGATCTCAATGACCCGGCCCTGGCTTCCCTGAGGCAGCTCGGTTTCGACGCCGTTTGGGTGACCGGCGTCCTCCGCCAAGCCACCACCCGCGACTACTCCTCCCTCGGGCTTCCTCCTGACGATCCCGACCTCTTGAAGGGCATCGCCGGCAGCCCGTACGCGATCCGCGATTATTTCGACGTCTGCCCCGACTACGCCGTGGATCCCGCCAAGCGCATCGAGGAGTTCAAGGCACTGCTTGCCCGAGCCAAAAAGCACAACCTGAAAATCTTCATGGATTTCGTGCCGAACCATGTCGCCCGGAGCCACGCCTCGGTTGTCCACCCAGAGCGTGATTTCGGCAAGGACGACCAGGGCAAGGAATTTTTCTCTTCGGATGATTTTTACTATCTGAAAACCAGTTCCGAAGGCCCGCCCCTGCGTTTGGCCACTTTCGACCCCAAGAAAAAGGAACCTCTCACTCCCACCACCAAGGTCATCTGGGAGGATCAGGACGGCCGCTTCCCTGGCCTGAAAGAAAAAATCGACGGCCTTTTCCCTCCCGAAGCCAAACGTGCCCGCGTGACCGGGGACAACCAGAACACCTGGCTGCCCAGTCAGGACTGCTGGTACGAGACCATTAAATTCAACTACGGCTACGATTTCACCCGGGGGGCCAAGGGAAAACGCAAGCACCCCACCGTCCAGCAGCCGGATGTCCCCGTCCCCAACCTTTGGAAAAAAATGGATGCCGTCCTCGCGTATTGGCAGGAAATGGGGGTCGACGGCTTCCGATGCGACGTCGCGCACATCGTTCCGTCGGAATTCTGGCACTGGGCCCTTGCCCGGGCCCGGGAACGCAATCCCAAGACCTTTTTCTATGCCGAGTGTTACGAGGGCGATGTGCGCCTCGAGGTGCCTGACGCCAATCCGGACCTGGCTCCCTTCAAATCGAACCCCACCAGTCTGCTGGAGGCGGGTTTTGACGCCGTTTACGGCCACGACGCCTACAAGCGCCTGATGGAAATTTACCACGAGAAAGCGTGGGCCAATGATCTCGACAGCGCCGGCCGGGCCGGTTTTGTCGGCGACAACTCGGTCCGCTACGCCGAAAACCACGACGAGGTTCGCGTGGCCTCACCCCAGATCTCCCCCAAACACTGGGGCGGTCATGGGCCCCTCGTGGGTCGTCCGGTTTCCGGGATTCTTTTCGGCCTCTCCCGTGGGCCGGTCATGGTTTACTACGGCCAGGAAGTGGGCGAGCCCGCCGATGTCGGCGCCGCCGGCTTCGAACTGGATAAAGGCCGCACCACCTTTTTCGACTACTGGTCTGTTCCCACCTTGATCCAGTGGATGAACAACGGGAAATACGACGGGGGCGGCTTGCCGGACCTCAACCGGGAACTCCGGGCTTTCTACGGACGCCTGCTCAACAGTCTCTCTCACCCGGCTCTGGCCCAGGGGAATTTTATCCCCCTGAATCCAGCCAACCGCGAGAATCCCACTTTTGAGGTGGCGGATGGAAAACAAGAGCCCGGCCGCTGGCTCTACTCTTTCCTTCGCTACGATCCCGTCTCCCAGCGGTCCCTCCTGGTTGTCGCCAACCTGAACCCCGCCAAGGAAGCACCGAACGTTCGCCTGAAATTCTCTGAAGAGGCCACCCGATTGCTCCGGCTCTCCCCGGAAGCCAGCCTGACGGGATCGGATCTGCTTTCCGCCAAACCCTCGTCGATTTCCGCCAGGGCAAGAGACCTGGCTACGGCCGGCATCTCCCTTCCCAAACTACCCCCACTCTCCGTCGCTTACTTCGATCTCACGACGAAATAACCCGCCTGGTAGGCCCCTTTGGATAAAAGGGGCGCAATCCGTAAAAATCCCCCCGCATCGGTAGGGACGGCTGAGGTGCCTTGGAGGGTTTGTTGTTTCCTAAGCCGCTTCCTCCACGAGCTTCGGCACGCTCCTTCCACTCAGCTTCCTCCACCAAACCCACGCACAGGCTCCCAACACCAGCACCACCAGGATCAGGAAAA
>CAZWQT010000010.1:0-37109 GCA_964635945.1 uncultured Akkermansia sp.
GTTGATCGGATGAGCCAGGGAATCCGGCGGGCGTTGCTTTCCGTCTCTGACAAGACCGGTCTGGTCGAGTTTGCCAGGTTCCTGGCGGGGCGCGGGGTGGAGCTGATCTCGACTGGGGGGACGGCGAAATCCCTGCGGGATGCCGGGGTGAAAGTCATCGAGCTCAGCGATTACACCGGGTTCCCCGAGATGATGGACGGCCGGGTGAAGACCCTGCATCCCAAGGTGCACGGGGGGCTTTTGCAGCGGCGGGATCTGGCCACCCATCGGGAGCAGGCACAAAAACATGGCATCCCCACGATCGAGCTGGTGGTGGTCAACCTCTACCCCTTTGAGCAGACCGTCGCCAAACCGGATTGCACCACGGAGTTGGCCATCGAGAACATCGACATCGGCGGGCCCAGCATGCTGCGCAGCGCCGCCAAAAACCATGAAGCGGTCACCGTGGTGGTGGACCCGGCCGATTATCCTTTCGTCCAAAAGGAAATGGAGAAAGGAGGGGACACCACCGCGGCCACCCGGCGAAAGCTGGCGGCCAAGGTGTTCCGGCACACCTCCCACTACGACCACCTGATTTCGTCCTATCTCACCCGGCTGGCGGAAGCCGATCCCCTGCAGGAGACGGCGGGACTGGTGCGCCGGCGGGCCCAGGCCCTTCGGTACGGCGAGAATCCCCATCAAAAAGCCGCTCTCTACGGAAACTTTCTGGAGTCGTTCCGGCAACTGCACGGCAAGGAGCTTTCCTACAACAACGTCCTGGACCTGAGCGCCGCGGCGGGCCTGATCGCGGAGTTTCGCGAGGCCGATCCAACTTTGGCGATTCTCAAGCACACCAACCCCTGCGGGGTGGGAATGGCGAAGAAGTTGACCGAGGCGTGGGAGAAGGCATTCGCCACCGACCGCCAGGCTCCCTTTGGCGGCATCCTTGCGGCCAACCGACCTTTGGACGGGGAGACCGCCAAGGCCATCGCGGAGATTTTTAGCGAGGTAATCCTGGCCCCCTCCTTCACTCCTGAGGCCCTCCAGATCCTCCAGGCGAAAAAGAATCTCCGCCTGATCGAGAATCACGAGAAGGGCGGGGCGGGATGGGACTTTCGCAGTGTGCGGGGCGGCGGATTGCTGGTGCAGGAGTCGGATGAGCAGGGCGACCAGGAAAAGGATTGGAAGGTGGTGACCCGGCGGAAACCCACCGAGGCGGAAATGCGGGCGATGCGATTTGGTTGGAAAGTGGTCCGGCATGTGAAGTCCAACGCCATTGTTTACTCAGCCGAGGATCGCACGTTGGGAATCGGGGCGGGTCAGATGTCGCGGGTGGATAGTTCGAGGATCGCGGTGTGGAAAGCGGGGGAGGCCAAGTTAAGCCTGAAGGGGAGCACCGTGGCTTCGGATGCCTTCTTTCCTTTTCCGGACGGCCTGGAAGCGGCGGCCCAAGCGGGTGCAACGGCGGCGATTCAGCCGGGCGGAAGCGTCAAGGATCCCGAGGTGATTGCGGCGGCGGACCGCCTGGGGGTTGCGATGATCTTCACGGGCCGGAGACACTTCCGGCACTAAGCAGCTCAGGCCTTGGCGCGGGCGTCGAGGTCGACCCAGTTGTTGCCGTCGGCCTTGAGCATGAGATCCGACTCGCGCGGGCCCCAGGATCCCTGCCGGTAAAGGGCCATGGGGGTGTCCTGCCAGCCGTTGCGGACAGCATCCACCAAGCGCCAGGCTTCCAGCACCTCGTCCGCGCGGGTGAAAAGGGTGGAGTCCCCGAAGATGGCGTCGCCGAGGAGGCGTTCGTAGGCCTCGGGGGAGTAGGAGCCGAACTCCGTGGCATAGCAGAATTCCATGTCGACCGGCTGAACGGAGGATTTCCCGGGCCGTTTGGCGTTGAAGCAGAGGTGGACGCCCTCGTCCGGCTGGAGACGGATGTGCATGGCGTTGCGGTGGAGGAGGTCGCCGAACTCCGCGCGGAACAGCGTGGCCGGGGGCCGGCGGAACACGATGACGATCTCGGAAGCGCGGGTGCTGAGGGCCTTGCCGGTGCGGAGATAAAAAGGAACACCCGACCAGCGCCAGTTGTCGATTTGCACCTTCAGGGCGGCGTAGGTTTCCGTGGTGGAATTCGGCGAGACGCGGTCGGTCTGCCGGTAGCCCTCGTACTGGGCCCGGACGGTGCTGGCGGGGATGATCTCCGCCTTCGGGGTGGGAATGGAGCGAAGAACCTTCACCTTCTCGTCGCGGATGGATTCGGAGGAAAGATTGGCGGGGGGCTCCATCGCGGTAATGGCGAGCAGCTGCATCATGTGGTTCTGGACCATGTCGCGCATGGCTCCGACCTCGTCATAAAAGGCGCCGCGGGTGCCGACGCCCTCCTGTTCGGCCACGGTGATCTGGACGTTGTCGATCAGGTTGCTGTTCCAGATCGGCTCCCAGATGGAGTTGGCGAAACGGAAATACAGGAGGTTTTGGACGGTCTCCTTGCCGAGATAGTGGTCGATGCGGAAGAGATTCGACTCGTCCAGGCAGGACTGGAGGTCATTCACAAGCTGGCGGGCGGACTGGTAGTCATGCCCGAAGGGCTTCTCCACGACGACCCGGGCCGGCAGTCCCGGGCGGACGAGGCCAGCCTTGGCCAGCTGCTGGACGACGGTGGCGAAGTAGTCCGGGGCGGTGGCGAGATAAAAAATGTGCTGGGTCAGGCCGCGGGTTTTGGCGAGCTCCTCCAGGGTCTTTTTGAGAGAAGCATAAGCGGCGGGATCGTCAAAGTTGCCCTGATGATAAGTCAGGCGGGGAGTGAACTTGTCCCATTCAGCGGCTTGGACCGGGCGGAGACGGGAGAACTTCTCGAGGCCTTCCTTCATCTCCTTGCGGAACTCGTCGTCTTTTTTGGGGCGGCGGGCGAAGCCGATGATGGAGTAGTCCTTGGGCAGAATCCCTTCGTGTTGCAGGCCGAAGAGGGCGGGGACGAGCTTGCGGCTGGTGAGATCGCCGCTGGCCCCGAAGATAACCATGACAAATGGGGGCAAGACCTTTCCGGGGCTGGGTACGGGGGCTGCGGCCGGAGCCGAGTTACCCTTGGGTTTCGCAGGTGCGGCGACGGGGCTCATGGAGAAGTACAATGGTAGATTTCCACGGTTCCGCGGTCACTCCGAACCTTCGCGGCGGGGAACGTGGCCGCGGGGTCGCCGGCGGCGAGGGCGCGGATGTAGGGCTCCTTGGAAGGGCCTCGCGTCACAAACCAGATGGCGCGGGCAAAACGGAGCAGATGGAAGGTGGAGGTGATGCGGGAGACGCCCAGTTGCGGGACAAAGTTCGGGGCCATGAAGAGTTTGTTGTCCTCCAGAGCCTGGGTTCCGGGAAAGAGGGAGGAAGTGTGACCGTCGTCGCCGACGCCGAGGAGGATCAGGTCAAACTTGGGCGGGTCGCCCAGATCTGTTTTGAGGCGTTTCTCGTAGTCCCGGGCGCCGATTTCGGGTTTGCCGATCTCGGTATGGATTCGTTCGATCTTGGCTCCCGTGGCGTGAAAGGCCTCGTGGATCATGCGGTAGTTGCTGTCCTTGTGATCCGGCGGAACCCAGCGCTCATCCCCCAAGTAAAGGTGGGTGGCGGACCAGGGCCAGGACAGTTGGGCCAGACGCTGATAGAGGGGTTTGGGGGTGGAACCTCCGGAGAGGGAAACGGAAAAGGAGCCCCGGGCCTGGAGGGCGGCCCCCCCCAGCGTTTCCCAGCGGGCCACCATGGCCTCCATCCAGGCCGTGGGGTCGGCAAACTCGTGCAAAGTCATCCTGAAACGATGCCCAAAACGCTGTGAAAAAGCGATGACCGATCCGGAGAGTTGGCTCGCCCGTCAGGCGGGAAGCAGGTAGGCAAAGGAGGCATGAGGAGCCGTTTAGATCGTCTGAATCTGGATAAACAGATCCATGAGAAGTCCGACTATCGGGACAAGCTACGCGGCCTGCAGCTGAAGCTTTTGCATGCCCAGCGTCTCCTGCAGGAAAGCCCGAAAAGCCTGATTCTGGTTTTTGAGGGCCCCGACGCCGCCGGGAAAGGCGGCGTGATCAAGCGGATGACGGAGCGTTTGGATCCGCGGCTGGTCCGGGTTTGGTCCATCGTCAAACCGACCGAGGAGGAGAAGAAACAGCATTACCTGTGGCGTTTCTGGAACAAACTGCCGGGGACCGGGGAGACGGCGATTTTCGACCGCAGCTGGTACGGGCGGGTGCTGGTGGAGCGGGTGGAGGCATTCGCGAAAAAAGAGGAGTGGAAACGGGCTTACCGGGAGATCAACGAGATGGAGCGGACCCTGATCGAGAACGGGGCCATCCTGATGAAATTCTACCTCCATATCACCAAATCGGAGCAGCTCCGGCGCTTTGAGCGGCGGGCGGCGGATCCTTACAAGCATTGGAAAATCAGCGAGGAGGACTGGCGCAACCGGCGGAAGTGGAAGGAGCACCTGGTGGCGGCCGAGGATATGTTCCGTAAAACCAACGCCCGGATTGCCCCGTGGAACCTGATTGAGGGAAATTTCAAATGGTACGCCCGGATCAAGATCATGAAGCTGTTGGTGAAGCGGCTGGAGCAGGAGTTCGGGCGGTTGTGATCCAAGGCGGACCCCAGGCAGAGAGGGAATTCACGGTTTATTTTTTCGACACCGATGCCGGGGGTGTGGTCCACAACCTGGTCTACCTGCGTTGGGTCGAGGCGGTGCGGACGGATTTGGCGGAAAAGCTGGGATGGGGGATCGGGGAGATGATCGGGGGCGATCATGGCTGCCCGGTGTTGACCAAAACCGAGGCGGATTACCTGCGGCCAGCCAGACTGGGTGACCGGGTGAAGGTGGTCAGCCGGCTGGGGGAGGTGGGCAAAGTCCGTTTTGTGGTGGAGTCCGAAGTTTTGGGTTCCGGCGGAGAGGTTTTTTGCCGTGCCCGGCAGGAACTGGCCTCCGTGGACCTAACCACCGGCAAACCGCTCCCTTTGCGGCAGGATTGGAGGGAAAAATACGGGCCGTCCCGCGGGAAGGACTGACCTACCGTCTGGAAAAAAGGTGGGTGGAGAGGTAGTAAAGCTTGCCGGCTTGGAGGCGGAAGGATTCGGGGATGAGACTGATCTGAACCTTCGTGGCTGAGTCCGTCTTTTGGCCGAGGAAACGGAAAACCCGGCTCCAGTGAAAGGGAGCCACGTAACGAATCACCGGTGCGTCCTCGGGAAGTTTGGCCATCTGGCGGGCGTCGGCGTAGGCATCGTCGAGATAGCCGGTGGCGTCGACCAGCTTGAGCTCGAGCGCCTTTCGACCGGAAACGATCCGGCCATCGGAGAGATCCCCGGGAAGCCGGCCGGGCTCAAAACCCCGTTCCTTGGCCACGATTCCGCTGAAGCGTTCAAAGGTCTCCTGAATCATGTCTTGGACCAGCTTCTTTTCCTGTTCCGTGGCGGGGCGGGTGGGATTGAGAAGATCCTTCAGGGCGCCGCTTTTGAAGGTGAGGGCGGAAACCCCGACGATTTTGGAGAGACCCTCAAAGTTCAGGGTCTGCATGATCACCCCGATGCTGCCGGTGACGCAGAGATCGTGGGCGATGAGGTGGGAACCGCCCACCGCTGTGTAGTAGCCGCCCGAGGCGGCGACCGAATCCATGTAGACAATGACCGGCTTATCCTCGCGGGTGAGGGCGAGTTCCCGGTACAGAATGTCGCTGGCGGTGACCTCGCCGCCCGGGCTGTCGATGTGGACGACGAGGGCGGCGACAGAATCGTCATAGGCGGCCTGGCGAATCTGCAGGATGAGATCGTCCACCATGCTGGAGCCGATTTCCCCGGGGATCTCTTGGGCGATCAGGCCGTAAAGCTCGATCTTGGCGACCCGCTTCTTTTGGGAGTCGTCCCCCTCGACCAACTCCTCCTCGAACATCGGGGCAGGGTGAACAAAGTGGGTCTTGGGAATGATCTGGGTCTCCTTGGAGAGGAAGAGGAGGTTGGCGGCCAGACTGGTCCCGAGCAGAATCAGGCCAATGACGAGGATGAAACGGGAGCGTCCCATGGGAAGGGAAAGAATGGGGCAGAAGGGCTCCTCCCGCAAGGGGACCTGGGCGAGGGTCGTGGAGGCGATCCACCGCCGGTGGCCGTCCGGAGCCAAGGTGGCGGTGGGGCTTTCGGGAGGGGCCGACAGCGTGGTTTTGGCGGAAGCCTTGTGGCGGTTGGGGGCAAAGCCGGCGCTTTTCCACTTCAACCATCGTTGGCGTGGACGGGCCGCGGATGCCGATGCCCGTTGGGTGAAGGCTTGGGGGAAGAAACGAAAACTCAAGGTGGTGACGGGCCGGGCCGTTCAGGCGGGCCGAACGGGTGAGGGAGAGGCGCGGGAGGCCCGGTGGAAATTTTTTGAGAAGGCGATCAGGGCTGGGAAATACCGGCAGCTCTGGCTGGCCCATCAGTCCGACGACCAGGCCGAGACGGTGCTGATGCAGCTTTTGCGCGGCGCCGGGCCCGAGGGACTTGCGGGGATGGGGGAGGTTTCCGACCGGGGACAATGGAGCGTGGTCCGTCCCCTCCTGGGGTTTTCCCGGGAGGAGATCCGGCAGGCGGCCCGGGAGGTGGGGCTGGGTTGGAGGGAGGACCAGACCAATGAGGATCCGAAAAGCTGGAGAGTGCGGATCCGCAAGACGGTGTTTCCTTTTCTGGCCAGAATTTACGGTCGGGATGTGCGCGGGGCTTTGGCCCGGACCGCGGAAATTCTTTCCGGCGAGGGGGACTATTGGCGGAAAGAGATCGGGAACGTCACAAAACACCCCGATACCAAATTCTGGAGAAAAAAACCGGTGGCTTGGCAGCGTCGGGCTCTCCGGCTTTGGCTGGCGGGGCGGGGTTATGCCGGACCGACATTCACGGAGGTGGAAGGCATCCGGCGACTTTTGTCCGGCGGATCCACAACGGCCTGGCAGTTGCGGCAGGGGGCGGGGGTCCGAAGAAGCGGCAATAAGTTGTTCTACCTCAAAAAAATGGGTCTCATTGCTAAACCCATTTCAGGGTGATAGGTTATTCGGTCGAAATGGCGAATCCCCGCAACCATAGCAAGAAGCCGCCGAAACTGCCCCGGCCGCCGATGCGCCGAACGGATCCCAGCAAGGGAGAAGGACCGAATTGGCGCGGAGTGGTGCTTTTTCTCGGCATGGCCGCCCTTCTGCTCCTGGCCTTTTATGCCCATCAGAACCAGACGGCTGCCTCGATGCGGGAGCTGAGTTTCGCGGAGTTTGAGGGCTACCTGAAGGAGGGGCGGGTCAAGGAAGTCGCCCTCAATGTGGAGCCTGCAGCCAACGTGCGCTGGCTGGCCGGAAAGTTCGAGCCGCCCGAAGCTCTGCGCAAGAGCGTGCGGACGGATGCCCAAGGTCTGACCGGTTTCAAGGTGACGGTGGATTTGGAGTTCAAGCGGGATCTGGAGCAGCTCCTCGCGGCGAACGGGTTCCCCAATGTCAGTCAAAAGGTCATCGACAATTCCATGTGGCAGGCACTGGCGGGAACCCTGCCGTTCGTTCTTTTCATCCTGATCATGTATTTCTTCTTCCGGCAGCAGATCCGGATGGCCGGAAAGTCGGCCTTCAGCTTCGGCAAGAGCAAGGCCCGCATCCTTTCGAAGGACAAGAACAAGGTGACCTTCGCCGACGTTGCGGGAATTGAGGAGGCCAAGGACGAGGTCAGTGAAATCGTGGAGTTCCTCCGCGATCCGAAAAAGTTCCAGAAACTGGGGGGGCGGATCCCCAAGGGTATTTTGATGGTGGGTCCTCCCGGAACGGGCAAGACCCTCCTTGCCAAAGCCATCGCCGGCGAGGCCGATGTTCCTTTTTACGGGATCAGCGGTTCGGACTTTGTGGAGATGTTTGTCGGCGTGGGCGCCTCGCGCGTCCGCGACATGTTTGAACAGGGGAAGAAGACCGCCCCCTGCCTGATCTTCATCGACGAAATTGATGCGGTGGGGCGGAGCCGGGGCCACGGTCTCGGCGGCGGGCACGACGAGCGGGAGCAAACCCTCAACGCGCTCTTGGTGGAGATGGATGGCATCGACACGGCCGAGGGGGTGATCATCATCGCCGCCACCAACCGGAAGGACGTCCTCGATCCGGCGTTGCTGCGTCCGGGCCGTTTCGACCGGGAGGTGCATATCAATCTGCCCGACGTGAAGGGCCGGGAGGAGATTCTCAAAGTCCACGCCAAAAAGGTGAAAGCCTCGCCTGAGGTTTGCTGGTCCACCCTGGCCCGGAGCACGCCGGGCTTCTCCGGGGCGGAGCTGGCCAACGTGATCAACGAGGCGGCGCTCTTGGCGGCCCGGCGGGATGCGGAAGCGATCACGCAGAAGGATCTGGAGGAGGCCCGTGACAAGGTGCGCTACGGTCGGGAACGGCGCAGCCTGGCGATGAGCGACGAGCAGAAGAAGCTGACGGCGTACCACGAGGCCGGCCATGCGCTCCTCAACATCGTCCTCGAGCACACCGATCCCCTGCACAAGGTTTCCATCATCCCGCGCGGCCCGGCCCTGGGGGTGACGATGATGCTGCCGACGGAGGACCGGTACGGCTACGGCAAGCGCAAGGTCACCGACGACCTGTGCGTGGCGATGGGTGGGCGGGTGGCCGAGGAGATGTTCCTCGGGGACATCTCGAGCGGGGCGAGCGGGGACATCAAAATGGCCACCTGGTACGCCAAAAAGATGGTTTGTGAATGGGGGATGAGCAGCCGGATGGGTATGGTGGAGTACGGCGACCACGAGGATTACGTTTTTCTGGGGCGGGAGATCGGCCGGTCGCGCGGGTACAGCGAACACACGGCCCGGGAGATTGATGAGGAAGTGCATCAGATCGTCAACGGCGCCTACGAGCGGGCCAAAAAGATCCTGGGTGAGAACCGGGAGAAGGTGGAGAAGATCGCCGCCGCATTGCTGGAATATGAGACTTTGGATGGGGCCCAGGTGGAGGAGATCGTGAAGCACGGTCGGATGATGAATCCCCCGCCGAAGGGGCTGACCGCCCCCAGCACCCCGACGCCCAGCGAGCCGCTGCCGGCGAACCGTCCGGTGGAGAAAATGAAGGACAAGGGCACGATTTTGCCCGGGCTCGAAGGCGCTCCCGCCGGGGCGTAAGGAAACTTCCCACCCATGCCGGTGTCCGCCACGGAAGCGTGGCTTTGCGGGGCCCGTACGGTCGAGCTCCCACCCGAACGCCCCTTCCTGCTGGGGATTCTCAACGTCACGCCCGACTCTTTTTCCGATGGCGGAAAATTTGCGGGCCGCGTCGCAGCGATCCAGCAGGGCCTCGGCCTGCTGGAGGCAGGGGACGGAGTGGATGTGGGCGGGGAATCAACCCGGCCCGGGGCGGAGCCGGTTTCTGCCAAGGAAGAGCGGGAGCGGGTGATCCCGGTCCTGAAAGAGCTTAGAAAGGAGAGGCCAGAGGCATTCCTTTCCGTGGACACCTACAAGGCGGAGGTGGCGAAGGCCGCCATCGAGGAGGCCGGGGTGGACGTGGTGAACGACGTGGGGGCGGGGCGGTGGGATGAAAGAATGTGGGACGTGGTTGCCCGAAGCCGGGTGGGATACGTATGCATGCACGCCGGGGGTCGACCCAAGGAAATGCAAAAGAGTCCGGTCTATGGTGATGCGGTGGCGGAGGTCCGGGATTTCCTTTCACAGAGGCTCGAGAATCTGGCGGCAGCCGGCGTGGAAAGAGCGAGGGTTTTGCTGGATGTGGGAATCGGTTTTGGGAAAACCCAGGAACATAACCGGATGCTGCTGGAGGCCGACTGGTCGGCCCTGGGGCGACCGCTGTTGTGGGGGCTCTCGAGGAAATCTTTCCTCGAGACCACCAAGGTGGAGAAGGGGATGAAGGATCGGGATGAGGCCCTGGACCATTGGAACCGCGAACTCCTCAAAAAAGACCAACCGATGGTCTGGAGGGTTCATGACCCGAGGAGGGTCGCGGAGGGCGCGAGATTAAGATGAAGGTTCAGGAAAGGATCCAGAGGGCTGAGGAGGTAGTCATGGAGGGAAGCTTTCGAGCTTAAGTCTTTCTTCTTGGCCAACGTCTAAACTGCTAAACAACTAGTCATGAGTGAAGAGATCAAGCTGAAGCGGGAAGTGGAAGCGGTGGCAATTCCGGCGGGAACGACCAAGAAGCTGCCGGCCGGAACGGAAGTGATCATCACGCAGGATCTGGGTGGGACCTTTACCGTGCACACCCCGCATGAGGGGGGTCTTTTCCGGATCCAGGGCAAGGATGCGGATGCGTTGGGCAAAAAAGTGACCACGGAGACCAAGTCCGCGGGGCGGGGTGCGGCGGGAGAGGAGGAAATCTGGGGGGTGTTAAAGACCTGCTACGACCCGGAGATCCCGGTCAACATCGTGGATCTGGGGTTGATCTACAGTTTGGACATGAAAAAGGCCGATGGCGGGGGCAAGCGGGTGGAGGTCAAGATGACCCTCACGGCGCAGGGTTGCGGCATGGGGCCTTCCATTGCGGCCGATGCGCGGCAGAAGATCCTTTCCCTGGAGGGAATCCAGGAGGCGCAGGTGGACGTCGTGTGGGATCCGCCCTGGGGGCCGCAAATGATCTCGCCCGAGGGTCGCAAGAAGCTGGGCATGGATTGATGTTTGTCATCCCATCGATCGACCTGATGGCCGGGGAGGTGGTGCGCCTCGCCCAGGGCAAGGCCACGGAGAAGAAGGTTTATAGCCGGGATCCGCTGGGGTGCGCGCGCCGTTGGGAGAAGGCCGGGGGAAGGGTTTTGCATTTGGTGGACCTGGAGGGTGCGTTTGAGGGCGAGATGCGGAATCTGGAGATGATCGGCCAGATCGCCCGGAGCGTGAAGATGCCGTGCGAGGTGGGGGGAGGCATCCGGGACCTGACCGTGGCGGAGAAAATCCTCAAAACCGGGGCCGCGCGGGTGATTTTTGGAAGTATCGCCTGCGATGAGCCGGAGCGGATTGACGAGGCGGTGAAACGGTTTGGGCCCGAGAAGGTGGTGGTGGGAATCGACGCCCGCAACGGCGTGGTGGAAACGAGGGGCTGGACCAAGCCCAGCGGGTGGATGGCCAAAGATCTGGCGGCCCGGATGACGAAAGCGGGAGTAATCCGGATCATCTACACCGACGTGATGCGGGACGGGATGATGACCGGACCCAACATCCCGGCCGTGCAGGAGATGGTAAAATGTTTTCCAGGTAAGGTGATCGCCTCCGGGGGCATCAGCGGACGGAAGGATCTTCAGGCCCTGGACCAAGCCGGCGGGGTGGAGGGGGTGATTGTGGGCCGGGCGCTGTATGAGGGGGCCTTGGCGGACGAGGTGTGCGGGTGGAATACGTTTTAAGGGAGGAGGGCCGCCCGGCCGGGGGTCCGGCCATTGATTACGCGGCGGAATTAAACCCGGAACAGCTCCAGGCGGTGACGGCCCCGCCCGGGCCGATCCTGGTGATCGCGGGGGCGGGCAGTGGCAAGACGCGAACGTTAACCTACCGGGTGGCGTGGCTGGTGGAGCAGGGCGTGTCGCCCGAGCAGATCCTGCTGCTGACCTTCACCAACAAGGCCTCCAAGGAAATGCTGGCCCGGGTGGCCTCGCTGCTGCCGCATGATCTTTCGCGGCTATGGGGAGGAACGTTTCACCATGTGGGAAACCGGATCCTGCGGCGGCACGCCGACCGGGTGGGGTATGCCAAGGATTACACCATCCTGGACCGGGAGGATGCGGAGGACCTGATCTCGGCGAGTCTCGGTGAGGCGGGCGTGGATCCGAAGGACAAGCGCTTTCCCAAACCGGAGGTTTTGGCGGAGATTTTCAGCCTGGCGGCCAACCATCGGACCACCGTGGGAGCCATTCTAAAAAAGCAGTTCAGCTATTTCATCGAATTGGAGAGCTGGATCAGCAAGGTGGGGGAGATTTATCTGCGCCGGAAGCGTGAGAGCGCGGCGATGGATTATGACGATCTGTTGACCCTTTCCCTGCAGATCCTGGAGCAGCCGGACATGAGGGAGCGGTACCGGGATCGGTTCCAGCACGTGCTGGTGGACGAGTACCAGGACACCAACCGGTTACAGTCGGACTTCGTGGATGCGATCGGTGGGGGGCACCATCAGATCATGGCGGTGGGGGATGACGCCCAGAGCATCTACTCCTGGCGCGGCGCCAAGGTGGAGCACATTCTGAGTTTTCCGGACCGCCATCCCGGCACGAAAATCATCCGGCTTGAGACGAATTACCGCAGCATCCCGCAGATCCTGGATCTGGCAAATCACGCGATCAGCCACAATCCCAAGCAGTTTCCGAAGAACCTCCGGGCGGTACGGGAGGCTGGGGTCAAACCGGCGATGGTGGTGCTGGAGGACGGGGGACAGCAGGCAACGTCTGTTGCCCAGAGGATCCTGGAGCTGCATGAGGAGGGAACGAGTCTTTCCGATATCGCGATCCTCTATCGGGCGCATTTCCACGCGATGGAGATGCAGTTGGAGCTGACCCGGAGAAACATTCCCTACACGATCACCTCCGGGCTGCGGTTTTTTGAGCAGGCCCACATCAAGGATGTGGCGGCCCACCTGAGGGTGGGGGCCAATCCCAGGGATGAAGTCGCCTTTCACCGGTTGGCGAGGTTGTTGCCGGGGGTGGGGCCGAAATCGGCCACCAAGATGTGGAATGAGGTGGCTGGCGGAAAGGCGCTGGGACAGTTGAAGGTATCTGAAAAAAGCGCCAAGGGCTGGGCCCAGCTCGTGGAGACCCTGCGGCAGATTGCCGGGAAGCCGCCGGCAGAGCAGGTGAAGCTCGTGGTGGAGGGGAGCTACGGGGACTACGTGCGGGCCCGCTACGCCAATGCGGTGAACCGGCTAGACGATTTGCGCCAACTGGAGGATTACGCCAACGGGTTCACCAACACGGCCGATTTTCTCGCCGAGCTGGCCTTGTTGGGGAATACCGAGACCGAGGTGGCGGCCCGGGGACGGGATAACGAAGGTGAGGCGGTGAAGCTGAGCACGGTGCATCAGGCCAAGGGGTTGGAGTACGGGACCGTGTTTGTGATCATGCTTTGTGACGGGCTTTTCCCGTCGGCGCGGTCGATTGAGACCGAGGAGGGTGAGGAGGAGGAGCGGAGGTTGTTTTATGTGGCGGTGACCCGGGCCAAGGATGAGCTTTACCTGACCCACCCACGTTTGCGGATGGGGAAGGGTGGGGATGCCTGGCAGACGCCTTCGCGGTTTCTGAACGAGTTGAACCGGGACTTGGTCAATGTCTGGCGGGTGAAGGGCAGTGGCGGCTTGGGCGACTGGAGTTAGCCAAGGCGTGATTTTTCTCCTTGGGCCCACGGCTTCCGGCAAGACGAGGCTGGCCATGGAAGTCGCCCGCAAGACCGAGGCGGAGATCTGCTCGGTGGACGCGTTTCAGGTTTACCGGGGGTTGGACATCGGCACTGCCAAGCCCTCCGCCCAGGCGAGGAAGGAAATCCCGCACCATTTGCTGGATCTGGTGGAACCGGAGGAGGGATTCACGGCGGCCGACTACCTGAAAGCGGCCGGAGAAGTGCTGAGGGGGCTGAAGCAGAGATCCTGCAGGGCGGTTTGGGTGGGGGGTACCGGTCTTTATCACAAGGTTTTGACCGAAGGGTTGGCCCGGGCGCCGGGGACGGATGGAAAAGTGGCGGCGGAGCTGGAGGCGCGCTCCACGAAGGAATTGGCCGAGGAAATTCGGAGGGTGGATCCGGAGTGGTCGTGCAAGGCGGATCTGCAGAACCGGCGGCGGCTGGTCCGGGCGCTGGCGGTCTGGCGCCAGACGGGGCGAAAGATGTCCTCGTGGCAGCGGGAGGAGACCCAACCCGGACCCTTGGCCGGAACCAGGACATTTGCGTTGGTTCCCGATTTGGACGCCTTGGCGGCGGTGATCCGAGCCCGGGTGGCGGCGATGATCCAGGACGGCTGGGTGGAAGAGGTAAAAAAGCTGCAGGATAGGCAAGGATGGCGGGGATGTCCGGGAGGACGGGCGATCGGTTACCGGGAAATCGAGATGGTCGTGGCCGGACGAATCAACCGCGAGGAGGCGGGAGATAAAATCGTGGCGGCGACCCGGGCCTATGCGAAGCGTCAATTGACCTGGCTCAAGCGGATTCCTAATTTGATCCCTATCGAAGCGAAACCTGGTCGTGCCCCGCAACCGGCGGGGGTGGAAAAGCTGGCCCAAGCCCTGGGTGGGGAGAGTTCCTCCGGATGATCATTTCCACTGGTCGGGATCGGCCGACAGAACGGGCCTTTCTGGTGGGGTTGGAGACCCCCAAAAGCAGCCGCTGGGAGGTGGGGGAGTCTCTGGATGAGCTGGGGTTGCTCGTGGAGAGCGCCGGGGGCGAGGTGGCGGACCGGGCCACCCAAAGAATGGAGGCACCGGTGGCGCCCACGTATATCGGGAGCGGCAAGGCGGCCGAACTGGCCAAAACGGCCAAGGAGAAGAAGGCGGACACGGTCATTTTTGACGATGAGCTGAGCCCGGCGCAGGCGCGGAACCTTGAGCAGATCTTTTCCTGCAAGGTGTTGGATCGTACCCAGCTGATCCTTGATATTTTTGCCCAGCGGGCGAAGTCGAAGGAGGGCAAGCTTCAGATCGAGCTGGCCCAGTTGGTGTATCTGCTGCCGCGGTTGACGCGGATGTGGACGCATCTTTCGCGTCAGACCGGGGGCATCGGGATGCGGGGACCCGGAGAAACCCAGTTGGAGGTGGATCGGCGGCGGGTGCAGGAGCGGATCACCCGGCTGGAGCGGGATTTGGGCGAGGTGCGCAAACATCGCACCATCCAGCGGGAGGGAAGGATGCGGCAACACTGGCCGGTGGCGGCCCTGGTGGGATATACCAATGCGGGGAAATCGACCCTGATGAACCGCCTTACCCATGCCGAAGTGGCGGCGGAAGACCGCTTGTTTGCCACCTTGGACCCGACGATCCGGCAGTTCCGGATGCCGAACGGGGTGCGGGTCTTGTTGACGGACACGGTGGGGTTTTTGAAAAAACTTCCCACCCATCTGGTGGAGTCCTTTCAGTCGACCCTGGAAGAGGTGGCCTTTGCGGACGTGCTAATCCATGTGGTGGATGCGAGCCATCCGCAGAGGGCGGAGCAGATCCGGGCGGTGGAGGAGGTTCTCAAAAAGATCGGGGCAGGGGACAAGCACACGTTGACGGTTTGGAACAAGGTGGACCGGGTGGAAAACCGGGTGGGGCTGGACCGTGAGGCGGCGGGGGTGACCCACGGAGTGCTGGTATCCGCCAAGACCGGCGACGGGATGCCCGGATTTTTCTCCGAGCTGGCGGCCATGCTTTCGGCCTGGAGCATGCGGGTGCACCTGAAAGTGCCCCAGAGCGAGGGCAGTCTGTTGGCCCTCCTGGCGAGGGCGGGCCGGATTCTGGAGAAAAGGTATGAGGGGAATGATGTGGAGCTGACGGCGCACATTCCGCCCTTCTTGAGGGGGAAAGTGGCTCCCTTTATTGTTCCGGGAAGTGAGCAGAATCCGGGAATTACCGAAGGAGGAGAGGCCCAGGGAGAGGTTGATGTCCCAGGGACCGGAGGCCCTTTCGACGGCGGAGCTTCTGGCGATCTTGCTGGGGACGGGACGTCCCGGTAAGTCAGCCGTCGAACTGGCCGGGGAGATTCTGCAATCGAGGGAGGGGCTGGGGAGCCTGGCCCGGATCACCCCGCAGAACCTGCAAAAAGAGTTCCAGGGGCTCGGTTCGGCCAAGGCGTGTCAGATTGCGGCGGCGATTGAGCTGGGCCGGCGGGTGGGCTCGGCCGAGGTGGCGGGAGAACCGATGGATCATCCGGCCAAAGTGGAGGCGGTGTTGGGAGCGGAGTTAAGGCGGAAGGATCGGGAGGAAGTTTGGGCCCTCCTGTTGAACACCAAGTTGCGGTTGGTCCGAAAAATCCAGATCAGCCGAGGATCGGTGAATGAGACGGCGGTCCAGCCCCAAGACCTTTTGAGACAGGCCTTGGGATCGGAGACTGTTTATGCGGTGATTGCGGTGCACAACCATCCGTCCGGGGATCCGGCGCCAAGTCCGGCGGATCTGGACTTCACGCGGCGGCTCCGGGACGGGGCGAAAGCGGTGGGGGTGGTTTTGCAGGACCATGTGATTATCGGCGTCGCCCGTGGGGACCGGTCCGGCTACTATAGCTTTCGGGAGGCAGGATACCTTTGAGCAAAACCGAAATTCATCCGACTGCGATCGTGGAGAAGGGCGCCAAGCTGGGGAACGGCTGTGTGATCGGCCCCGGGGCGATCGTGGGGTCGGAGGTCGAGATGGGGGAGGGTTGCATGGTGGGGCCCCGGGCGGTGCTGGAGGGGCGGGTCAGGATGGGGGCCAAGAACCGGGTGGGCATCGGGGCGGTGATCGGGGGTGAGCCCCAGGATCTGGCCTATCAGGGGGCTAAAAGCGGTGTGGTGATCGGGGATGGGAACGTTTTTCGGGAGTATGTGACGATTCACCGGGGCACGAAGGAGGGGACGGATACGGTGATTGGGAACGACTGTTTTCTGATGGTGGGGGCCCATGTGGCGCACAACTGCCGGCTGGCGGACGGGGTGACCTTGGTCAACAACGTGCTTTTGGCGGGCTATGTGGAGGTGGAGGAGAGGGCGTTTTTGGGTGGGGCGGTGGTGGTGCACCAGTTTGTGCGGATCGGGAAGCTGGCGATGGTGAGGGGCCAGACCCGGGTTGGAATGGATTTGCCGCCCTACTGCATGGCGGTGGCGACGAACGGGGTTTGCGGCCTGAATTCGGTGGGGCTGCGCCGGGCGGGGGTGGGGCCGGACAATCGCAAGGCTTTACAGAGGATCTACGAGGAGTTTTTCTTCGGCGGAAAGAACCGGGTGCAGGCGCTGGAGGGGATCCGCAAGGGGAAGGACGCGAAGGTCAAAGAGGTGAAGGAGTTTTGTGATTTTGTGGAGAAAACCAAGCGGGGGATTTGTCACGGGCTCAAGCCCGGGGACATCAGTGTGGAGGAGAACTAAAAGCGGGACTGGATGCCGACTTCGACGGCGAAGTTGTAGGTGTTCTCGAACTGGTAGTTGCCGATCACCGGCATGAAGGCGCTGAGCATCTTGAAGGCACCGTAAAAGTCCAAGCCCGGTTCCACCGTGTAAGTCAGGCCTGCTTGAGCATTCCAACCAAACTGGAAAGCACTACGGCAGTAGTTGCCCTGAATATCTAAGGGGCCTGCATAGTAATTATTTACATCTAACTGCTGCCAAACCGCCCCAATACCTCCTCCGATAAAGGGGCGTAATTTCATCTGTCCTGGCCAGCGGAGAATTCCGCTCAACTGGATGGGAACCTGAACCAATTCTCCATCCGCTGAAAAATGATAAGATCCGGGATTAAAGGTCTGACCGTTGGTGGTAACCTGTTGATTCAGATCAACCCCGTATTGGGAGATTCCGTTATAGATGACACCTGTCTGCAGGCCCACTCCTAGCCACTCGTAAAAATTATAGCCGAATTCGACATCGACTCGAAAGCCGGGATTAAAAGTGAAGTTCTCTCCGTTATAGACGGTATATGGGTAAGCCTGTCTGTTTGTTCCATTGTAGACGCGTCGGGCGGTAAGTTGTCCTTGGAGGGCACCTCCGATCCCAGCGTTTAGAAAGAAACTGTCCCATTCGCCAAGTTGCAACATGGTGGTGTCCCCAACGATGGGCGCGGGTTTGCCAGAAACCGTTTGGAGAGGCGGGGCGGTCTTGGTTCCTGAGCCCCCGAGTGGATCCGGCGGAGCCGTCGGGGTGCTTCCACCGAGGGGGTTGGCGGCTGGGGCGCCTCCCATGGGGTTGGATATGCCGCCTCCCATGGGATCGGCAGCCGCCATGGTCGCAATCGAACCGCCCATGGGATCGGCGGACGGGGGTAAGTTCGCTGTCACGCTGGAGGCGGCGCCGGTTGTGCCGATTGGCGCCACGGTCAAACGCTCCGGCGATTTTGTGGAAATAGTCGAGGGATGGGGGCTTGGCTCCTGATAGATAGACAGGCGCGGAGGCCCGCCAAAAGCCTGCCCATCATCGCGAAAGTTCAGGGCTTCCAGTGGGACGATTTTCTTGGTGCCATCAGGGTATGTTTTTAAAACCAGCGTGGTGCCGGGCTCCGTGGAAAGGGGCTGAGCTTGGGCCGTGGCTGCCGGAGGAGTTTCTGCAGTCGGTTCCTGAGTGGGGGGAAGGAAAATTCTTTGTGCATAGGAAAAATCGGAAAAGCAGTTCAGGATCAGAAAGATAAAAATCAAAAGGCACTTGTCGGGCCAGCACATAGGGGTGGCTAAGACTCTGGATACAACTTGTTGTATCCACAAAGAAAAGAGCCCTACTTATAGTAAAGTTGTTCACACGTTTGCTACATAGAAAATAAGCAAATAGGCATAAAAAATCCCCGCCTGGAGCGGGGATTTTTTACATGAAGAATCTGGCTAGAAACGCCAGACCAAACCGATTTGGGCTGAGTGGTTATAACTAGATTTGAACTGTCCCAAATCGGCAAAATTTGGATTGGGCATTGAGAGAAGCTTATAGGCGATATCCAAATCCCAGCCTTCTGCCACACAGTAGGTGAAACCTGCGGTTACCTGCCAAGCCCAGTTCCAATGATAGCTCGTATAGGGCTGGCCTCCACCTGAGGAGGCCTGGAGAACATTCCAATTCGCCCCCACACCTGCTCCAAGATAGCCCTGAAAAGGGCCCTCCGATGGAAATCGAAAACTCGCGCTGTATAGAACAGGCAACTGAAAAAGACCTCCATTACCCAAGTTCGAACTGCCAAAATAGGATGTATCTCCGTTGACTGAAGATGAATGAATTTGGTTATAAACAAAAGCGGTCTCAACTCCTGTTCGGAACCAATCCGTGACATTGTACTGAGCTTCCAAGTCGTACCGAATGCCGGGTTGAAAGACTAGTTTCTGGTAGTTATCCCCGCTCCCACTACGTCCGCTCAACGGTTGTTGGTAAGCAACGCCTACGGCTGTTCTTAAGGCAAACCCCTCACGAGGTCCAAACTCATCTTCGTAATCCCTGGGGTCGGCGTTGGTGTAGTCCATTTTCGCTGGTTGTTCGGGGGATACGACGGCTGCTGATGTTGGCACCGAGGCATTGGTTGAGGGTGTGGTATCTTTAGGGGCTTGGGCTCCGATGGGAACAACGCCATCCTTGGCTGGGTCGTAAGCCACGATGCGTGGAGAGCCCCCAAATTTTTCGCCATTGTCCACGCTCTTACCGATGTCACTCCACCGGACGATCACCTTGGTACCGTCTGGATAGACTTTCATGACATACGGATCGTTGTTTGATTTTGTCGCCGTGTCCGCTGCCAGCAGCGTGCCGCCGCCAGCCAAGAGAATTGTAAGTGCAGTTATGATATTTTTCATAATTACTCCCCGTTTTTTAGAGCACGACCGTTTGCCCATTAAGTACAACTGGTAGTGTTGCATGCGGTTTTTTTGGGATCTAGATTGTTTATGTCAATAAAATTGTTAATAACTTTTATATAACTTTTTACTTAAAATATGTAATAAATTAAAATCTACGGCTTTGAATCAGAGGCATCCGCAGGCCGACGAAAAAGCCTGGGCGGGCCTAAGGAATAAGGAGGGAACTGGAGAAGCTTGGCTGGGTGACCGAAAGGAACCCGCCTTTTACCGATACTCCCGTGAGCTTCCCCAACTGGTCCTTGAGAGGGCCGTCGGTAAATTCCGGGCCAACCTCAATCTCGATTTTGGCCGGTTGATTCGACCGGTTGTAGAGGATGAGGACCCGGTCACCCAAGTAGGCGCGGGCGACCACATAGACGTCCCGGTCTGCCCGAAGGGCGCGCCGGCTTCCGTAACGGATGGCCGGGTGCTGGGTTCGGAGGGCGTTGAGTTTGGCAACATGGGCCTGCACCCCCTTTTGCGCCGGGGTCAGCTTGGAAAGATCGGGGAACATCCGGCGATTGTCGGGATCCTGGGCCCCGGTCATACCAATTTCATCCCCGTAGTAGATCGTGGGCGCCCCCGCGGTGGTGAGGACAAACGTAAAGGCCAGTTTCAATTTTTCGTAGGACGAGTCCCGATCCACCTTCGGGGGCTTGGTCCAGCCGACCACGAATTCGTCCGGTTCCTGGGGGTCGGGCAGATCCCCATCGGCGTAGGCCATGAAACGGGACTTATCGTGATTTCCCAAAAGGGGGGACATCACGGCCTCGGGGCCAAAAACACGATCCGAGGCGGAGGCGGATTTTTCCAAGGAGGCGAAATCCTCCTTGCCGGTCCCGAAGACCTCCAGAAGCGTGTCGTACAACGGGAATTCAAACTGCCCGTCCAAGCGGTTTGGGCCGATGAAGGAGTTGATGCCCGGGCGATCCATGAAGGTTTCCCCCACCAGGTAAAAGGAGTCCTGGGCGGCTTGGGGCAGCTTTTGACGAAGGCCCTCCCGGAACGAGGTCCAAAATTTGGGGGGGATGTGTTTGACCGCATCCAAACGGAAGCCATCGAGGTTGAAGCGGCGGACCCAGTCGGCGGCATTTTCGATCAGAAAAGTGCTGCTCCCAGGTCCGTAATTGAAACGGGGGAGGAAAGGCTCAAACCAAGTGGTGAACTGGGTCTCGTTGTCCCATTTGCGGAGGTTTTTGGTGCCGTCCGGCAACAGGAGGGAGCCAAACCAGTCGGGGTGTTGGGAGAATGCCGGGTGCTCCTCGTGAACATGAGCCAGCACCAGATCGAGGAGGATGCTGATCTTCTTTTTTTCCGCGGCTTCCGCCACGGCGGTGAGGGCGGCATTGCCGCCGAAGCGGGGCTCCACCTCCGTCGAGCTGATCGGCCAGTAACCATGGTAACCGGTGTACCAACGCCGGGGCTCCTTGTACTCCTGGTAGGGGGGCAGGGGGTTTTGGTTGACCGGGGAGAGCCAGAGGGTGTTGACGCCCAGCTTTTCAAAATATCCATCTTCGATGAGCTTTTTGACCCCGATCAAATCACCACCCAGATATTGGGCCGGAGGTTCCACCTTGGAATCCGGTGGGGGATTGTTGGTGGGATCCCCATCCACCAGGCGATCGATGAAGGCAAAGTAAATGATGTGGTCGTGGCGACTGACATCGGAACCCGAAGGCTCGCCTACGCGCGCACGGGCGGGAAAAGCGGGCATCCCTTCGGGCCCCGTGCCCATGAGCCGAATCCAGGCTTCCGGAGGAAGTCCGGCGGTCATAACCTGCCAACCGCCTTGGGTGGCAGGTTCCGCGGGGAGCAGGCGGGAACTTCCATCCGGCAGCTGGGCCACGGCCGAAATCCTGGAGGGTTTCCAGTCCTCGGGGTGGCTGGCGAACGTGAGGCTTTCCGGGGATCGGGATCGGGCGAAAAGGACCGCTGCCTGGCCCGGGGAACCGGAGACCTGGATCATTGAGTTTTCGTTTCCGGTCTCGTCCCTGGATCTGTGCGGGTTGGCAGGATCCAACCGCCACTGCCCATCGATGACCAGTTTGTAAGGGTGAGAACCCGGGGGAACGACGAGCCCAACTTCCCAGGTGTTTTCCCCCGTTTTTTTCATCGGATGGGCCCCGGTGTTCCAGCCGTTGAAGGAGCCGGCCACGGAAACCGATTTTTCCGATCCGGTGCCGAAATAGCGGAAGCGGGTTTCCGGCGCCGATGGGATGGCAAGGGTGAGGATGCCGGCGGACTTCTGCCCCCCGGGTGAAGAGATCCGGAGAACTAAGTCTTCCATGCCTTGGGCTTTTTCCCCGGGCGAGATACGGAGAAGAAGTTTTTTGGCGTCCATTTCGATTTGGACTTTTTCCAAGGCAGCCGGTCTCTCCATCTCCAACCGGTCGGTTGGGGACAAAGACAGAAAACGACTGAGGTCGAGCTCCGTGGTTTTTCCTGCGACCACGGTTTGGACGGGAATCCAGCCGATGTAAGCGGAGGCCTTTTCGGAAGCGAAGGACGGGAAAAGTTGGAATAGAAAGAGGGGAACCCAACAGAGAGTTCGGCCGAAGGGGCGGGCAATTCTCAAGAGCGAAAAAATATCAGCCCATTAGGGCTTTGCGTAACAAAAAACCGTTTGTTTTTACATATAAATATGTAAATTGTAGGTGTTGAAGAAGGCCTTTCAAATTCCTGCTTCAGGCAAGCGCACTGGCCGTTGGCCTAGTTTGGGGGATAATGATTCCATGTCCCCTTTGGCTTTTCTTTTGGCTTTGGGACTGTGCCTAGGCCTGTTCCAAGAACAGGCGACTGCTCAGGAGAGTCAATGGCAGTCGCTGGCGGGGGAGGCGAGCGCCATGAGCCGAAAATCCAACCCGGAGTCGATGGACTACAACCTGGATTTTGGGCCGGTTTTACTCAACGTGGGAGCGGGTCTGACCGCGGGATACAACTCGAACACGGGCCTGACCCAAAACGGGGACACCGGAAGCGGGTACACCACTCCTTCCGGAACCTTGAGCCTGATGTGGCCGATCACCGATCTCAACACGCTGAGTTTTTCCGTCGGCTTCGGCTACTCCTACTACTGGGACGTGCCGGAAACCGCCAGTCCAGGCGGATTTTACGTCAGCCCCAACAGCGCCCTGCAAGGCACCTTTTATGTCGGGGATTTCCGTTTCACACCTTATGACCAGTTCTCCCTGCAGAATGATCCGACCCAAGCCGGAGAGTTAAGTAATGTCTCCCGGTTCACGGTTTATCAGAACAGCGCCGGGATGAAGGTGGACTGGGATCTGGCCGATCTCATCGTCACGGCCGGCTTTGACTGGTTCAATCTCTGGTCGGGGCAGACGTCATTCCAGAATCTTGATCGCCGAACCCTGACCCCCAGCTTGGCCACGACCTACTATCTCACCAAGACCCTCATTGTGGGGCTCGAGGGTGTCGCGGCGATCACCAACTACACGGAGAATCAGGCCCAGTCGGTCACCGATCCACAAACGGGCCAAACGACTTTGGTGAACGGGCAGAACAACAACAACATTTATCAGGTCGGCCCGTTTGTGAACTGGCAGATTTCGGAATACATCACCGTGACGGGGCGGGGGGGTTGGGTCTGGGGGGAATTCACCGGTGGCAACACCCCGGAAAATGCCGCGGGTGGCAACCCCTCCACGTATTTTCTGAACCTCGGCTGGGCCCACCGCCTCAATGAGTATTTGAATTACAACCTCACCGCCAGTCGCAGCACCCAGCTTTCCGCCATCGTGGGAAGCAATTTCGTCGAGATGTGGAACTTTGGCGCCGGATTGAGCTGGAATGTCATCGACCAGCTTTCCCTCTCCACGCCTTTTTCCGCCCAGCTCGGCAAGGTCTCCGGAAGCATTTATCCGGAAGATTACCAGCAGTACACCGCCGGGATTACCCTCGGTTACCGGATCACCGAAAAGCTCGGGAGCAGCGTGAACTTCATGTACATCCTCAAGGATTCCAATCTGCCGCAGAACGGTTACCAGCAGTGGAACGCGGCCGCCGGATTTAACTATGACTTCTAAACGGGAAAACTCCGCCCGTTTTCCGGCGTTTTTGGTATTGGTTTTTCTTTTGGCGGCCGGCGGGGCGAGCTCCTGGGCCCAAGCCAGGCTTTCCCTTCGCACGCCGGAGGCTGCCTCGGTCCCGGCCAATTCCGCCCCGGCCCCGGGGGGATCCCGTCCCGCCCAGGACCCGGCCAAGGGAAACCCCATGGAGTCCCTCGACGACAAAAAGCCGATCGCGGTGGGGAATCTGCTGGAGTTCCGCGTTCTCGAGGACCTGGACGAGGAGCCTGATCCCAAATCGGACCCAAACGCGGCCGGCTCCCTAGCCATGAACCGGCTGCAGGTTTCCGACAGCGGGGAAGTGGAGCACCCTTATTTCGGCCGGGTCATGGCCAAGGGCAAAACCCACCGGCAGCTGGCCGAGGAGATCAAAAAAATTCTGGAGCGGCCCGACGGGTACTATTATCAGGCCACCGTTCTTATTTCCCTGGCCACCTCGGGCGTGTCCCGAGGCAAGGTCTACATCAGCGGTGCGGTGTCCAAACCGGGTCCTTTCGAAATCCCGGTGAATGAAAACATGACGGCCAGCAAGGCGCTGTCTTCCGTGGGTCTGCTGGAAGACCGGGCCAACGCGACCCAGATCAAACTGATCCGCAAGGTGCCGGAGGGGGCTCCGCCGCCCGAGCCGATCATCATCAATCTCGACGAGATCCGGCAGGGCATCACCGCCTCCGACCGGGTGTTGGAGCCGGAGGACCAGATCATCGTGCCGGCGATCACCAGCCGCGGCCAGGTCAGTATCGCCGGCAACGTCGCCCAGGTAGGCAACTACCCCATTCCGCTGGACCGGGAACTCACGGTGAAGGATGTCATCGTGCAGGCCAAATTCGGCGATTTTGCCGATAAGCGGAGGGTGAAGCTTTTCCGGAAAGGGGAAAAGGGGGAACCCATGGAGATCGATATGGTTAAAATCCTGGAAACCGGTGAGGAGGAGAACAATCCGGTCCTCCAGGACGGGGATCACATCTTTGTGCCCAAGCGTCTCTTTAACTTCTAGGGTCGATCTATGGCGGAACTTGGACAAGAACTCGGCATCGGTGGGCCCCTTTCCCCGGCGGCCCTGCGGGCCCGGTTGTACCGCTATCAGCTTCTCGTCCGAAAGTACTGGTGGCTTCCGCTGATGATCCTGTCGGCCTCCCTGTTGGTGCAGGGCGTGCGCTACTTTTTGAGCGAGCCCCTTTACGTCAGCAGCGGTCGCATGATGGTAGCGCCGCGGATCATGACCAAGGAGAGCGCGGTCTATACCGAGGAGCTGACGAACTATTTCGGCACCCAGGTCTCCCTGATGCAAAGCGAGGAGATCAAGCGGAGGGCGGCCCGGGCGATCGAGGCCTCGAACCCCGATCTCAAGGGATTCGGCGCTGAACTGTCCGTTCAGCAGGAGCCCAAGGCCTCCATCTTTATTCTCAGGGTCACCAGTTCCGATCCGAAGTATTCCCAGTTGTTTGCCGACGCCTGCATGAGCGAGTTTTTGGAGTTCAAGCGGGAGATGCGGGGAGAGACGTCCCAAAAGACGGTGGATGCGGTGGCCAAACAGCTGACCGAGCTGGAGAAGGCCATTGCGGATCTCGACCAGAAAATTTTCCAGTTCAAACAGGAAAATAACATCATCTTCCTGCAGGAGCAGGGCAACTATGTCGGCTCTTATTTGGTGGATCTCAACAAGCAACTGGCGGAACTCCGCAAGGAAGCCCAGCTCCTGGACCTGATGAACATCGATCAGACCCTGGAGCGCCAAGCGCAAGGGGCGGAGTCGACTCCGGCCAAGGATGGGTCGGGCTCGGCCGCCCTGATTGAGGGACCCCAATCTGAGTACATCCAGACCAAGCGCCAACTGCAGCGGTCCAAGGCAAGATTGGAACAGCTTTCGAAATACCTACGGCCCAAACACCCGAAGATCCTCACCCTGAAGGACGACATCACCCGGAATGAGCGCAAGCTGGAGATTGTCCGTCAGCAAAGTCAGGAGGCGGTGCATGAAAAAAGGCAGGCCATTCAGCTACAGATTTCGAATCTGGAGAAAATTGTTTCCGAATCAGAGACCAAGGCCCTCGAGGTGGGGCGAAAGATGGCCGAGTTCGAGAAATTCAAGACCGAGCGGGACCGGCAAAAGCAGCTGTATGATTCCTTGTTGGGCACCGTCCAGAATGTGAACGTCAGCCAGGACGTCAGTCAGTTTGACGTGAACATCCTGGAACAGGCCACCCCGGCGATCTCCATCAAGCCGGGATTCGCCCGATCCTTGCTTTTGGGCCTGGGAGTGGGACTGATCCTTTCCGGCGGGTTGCTGTTCCTGCTGGACCGTTTCAATGACCGGGTCTCCACGGTGGTGGAGCTGACCGAACATTTCACCGAGCCGATTTACGGGCAGGTTCCTGAGGAGGTTCCGGATGCCGATGGTCGGTTGCCCCTGTTGAATCCCCAGGACACGCGGCATGTCTATGCGGAAAGCTTTCGCAACATCCGCTCCAGTCTCCGGTTCGTCGGGGTCGACGGGCAGAAAAAACACCGGATCATCCTAGTGACCAGTCCCACCCCCGGGGACGGAAAATCGACGATCACGGCCAACCTCGCCCTCACTCTCTCGTTTGCCACGACCAACAAAATTCTGCTGATTGACGGGGACATGCGGCGGGGTGGCTTGCACCGTCTTTTCGGGCTCGAAGGGGAGCCGGGTTTGGCCGAGGTGCTCGGCGGGCAGGCGGAATGGAGGAAGGTGGTCCAACCCACCCGCTACAAAAACCTCTCTTTCATGGCCGCGGGGGAACCCACCAGTCATCCCGGTGAGCTGATCTTCAGCGCGGCCTGTGAAACCATGATGGAGGAATTGCGCAACGAGTATGAGGTGGTCATTTTTGACACCGCCCCGGTTTTGGCGGTCGACGACACGCCCAGCCTGGCACCCAAGGTGGATGGAACCCTCATTCTCTACCGGGCGGGGCGAACCTCCTGTCGTCTGATGCGCAACTCTCTGGAAGCCCTTTATTCCCGCAATGCCAAGGTGCTGGGAATCATTTTCAACGGGGTGGATCCCAAACAACCGGAGTACGGTTATTACAAATACACGGAATATTATTACAGCAAGACCGTGAGCCGAAAACGGGTCCCGGAGGAAAAAGCCGACGGGTCGGCTGCCGGTCCGGACGTGCGAGCGGTGGCTCCGTCGGAGGTGGCGGAAAGCACCTCCACGGCCAACGGCGGCGGCGGGACGCCCCCGGCCATCACCGTCAAAAAAACCTAACCAGGCTGAATCCCGACCCGCTGCAGGGCGGCGGCCAGGTCAGCTTTCGGAGGGAGATGAATCGTTTTCCACCCCAGCTTGGCCGGGGTTTCGAGATTTTCAGCCAGATCATCGATGAAAAGGGAGGTTTGGGCTTCGGCACCCGCGGCGGCCAGGGCTTGGGCGTAGATCTCGGGATGGGGCTTCCGGGCGCCGACTTCGTGCGAGTAAATCCGTGGTTGGAATAGGGGGAAAAAGTCGAAAGTGGATTCCAGGTGGTGAATGTGGGCGGCGCAGGTGTTGGAAATCAGGCCGAGGGCAAAACGGTCGGCGAGCCGGCGGGCAATGGCCACGCGTTCGGGGAGGGGATGGAAAATGTCGCAGAAGGCCTCCCGCAGCTCCAACTGGGCGTGAGCCAGGTCCAGATCTTCGGCCAGCAGGCTGAAGAACTCGTCGCAGGTGTGTCGCCCACGTTCGTAATCATGGGCCCTTTCATGGGACCAGATCCTTTCGCAAAAAGGGGTTAACTCCTGCCCGGAGGCGCGGGCCAAGGCCCGGAGTTTTTCGCCGGCATGCAGACCCACGAGAATATTTCCGAGATCAAAGAAAATATGGGTGATGGTTTGACTCACGCGGAATCCCCGGAGGGAGCGGGTTATTTGGAGGTCTGGATGTATTCCCCGGCCCAGTTCTCCGGGGGAGGGTTCTTGAGAAAACCTTCGCAGATTTTTCGATAGGCCTTGGAAGGCCCATCCTCCGGATCGACGGCCAAGGCCTCGTCGAACTTAGTGATGGCTTCGGAAAACCTTTTTTCCGCATGCAACTTCCAGGCGTCCTCAAAAAGACGGACCACGTGGGCCTTGGTCTCGGGAAGCTCACCCTTCTTGGCCAGCAACTCATAGCAGGGCACCGGCTCGGTCTTGCCTTTCACGATCATGTTGGCGAGGAAGCGGGCCTCGATCCTGTCCTTGGCCATTTCGTAGGTTTTCCCCCCGATCATGATGTGGGTGTCGAAGGGCTTGTTGGCCGGCTCAAAGCGGGCGGCCTGGTTCACGGCGTCGCCCATGACGGTGTATTGAAACTTCTGTTCCGATCCCATGTTGCCGGCGGCCACTTCCCCGGTGTTGATGCCCATCCGGGCGTCGATGTCGCACCCGTACTCGGCCTTGAGCTCCTGCTTCAGGGTTTGCAGCCGTTCCTGCTGTTCCAGGGCCGACCAGCAGGCCTTCCAGGCGTGGGAATCCGGGTCGGAATCGGGCCAAACCGGTACGCCAAAATCGGCCATGATGGCGTCGCCGGCATACTTATCGATGTAGCCGCCGTATTTCGTGACCAGGTTGCTCATCGGGGTGAGGTACCGGTTGAGAATTTTGGCGAGATCCTCGGCGGTGACGGACTCGGAGATCGTGGTGAAGCCGGCGAGGTCGGAAAAGAACATGGTGGCCATCCTCTTTTCCCCGGTCAGGCGGAAGCGGTCGGGATCGGCCTGCATGTAGGCCAGAACCTCGGGGCTGACCATGGTGGAGAACATGCCGCGGACCCGGCGCTTTTCCCGTTGTTCGAGGACGAATTCGTAGCTGAGGCAGCCGACGCCCCCCAAAAGTAGGGTGAGGGCAGGGTTGACCACCGGGAGGATCAGATCGAGCCGATCCTGCACAAAAAACGTCAGGACGGCGTAGCCCACGGAGGCCAACAACAGGAGCACCAGACGAAGAACGGGCTGGCTGGTTGCCAAAATCAAAAACCAGGCCAACAGAGCCCCGGCTGCCAGCAGGGAGGGGGAGGCCCAGGCAGGGGGAAGCTGCAAGAAGCTTCCTGTCAGAGCCGCGCCCAGCGCGGCCAGATGGACTTCCGGACCCGGCATGGGGTTGGGGTAAGGGGTCTTGAGGACGTCCTTGGACCAGTTCCCGTAGGGACCCACCATGACGAGCTTGTCCTTCAGCATCTCGCCGTTTTGGAACACCTTCTCCCAGGTGGAGGGCACAAAGAGCTGGTAGATGGGAATCGCCTTGTAGTTGAAGTTCGGGGGACCGGCATAGCGGATGAGGCCCGAGGCCCCCTCCGGGATGCGGGCACCCAAGCCGGCCTTTTCCAGCATCCGGCCGGTCAGGGAAATGGCCGAGGTATCCTGAAATACGCGGCGGTAATGGGCGCGGCGGATGATTCCATCGGCATCGGGCCAAAGATTCACATACCCCACGCGGCCGTTGGGTTGATCCGAGGAGATTTCGCCCACGCCCAGGGCCGCCAACGGCGCGGGGAGGGCGAGTTGGACGGAGGTGCGGCCCAGGTTGCTGACCTCCTCAAAGGTTCCGCCGACGACGGCCCGGTCGCCAAACTCGTCCAGCGCCAGCAGCAACTCGTCGTCGCCCTCTTTCGGGGTGGGAAACATCAGATCCAACGCGACGACCTTGGCCCCGGCCTCGGCCACCCGGCGGATGACATGGCCCCAAACGGAACGTCGCCAGGGCCAGGAGCCCGTGGACATTTCCGCCAAGGCCGGGTGGGCGGCGATTTCCTCCTCCATCAGCACGTCGTTGTAGGACTGCTTGTCGATGGCGAGGAACACCACCTCCGGAGGAATGGGTGCGGTTTTACCGAAACGCACGCGCAGATCCCGGGTGTAATTCTCCGCCTCCAACAGGGGCTTGAACTGGATGAACGCGAGCAGTCCGAAGAGCAGGGCGGTCCCGGCGCAGATCGCGGCCAGGATGATCCGGCGGATCACAGCGTCTTTTTTGGCAGTGCGGGCCATGATGGTTTTTAGGGGGTGGCGCTGGGGCGAGCCAAGGTGGATTCCTGCCGGGTGGCTTCCTGGTTCAACTCGTTCTCCAATTCGCGCATCAGGCGCATTTCATATTCCTTTACCTCCCGCTCGACCTGGGCCACGGCTTGTCGTCTGGCCGCTTTTTCCTGTTCCACCTTTTTCTCGTGCTCGTGGTGGGCGACCAAGGCGCCGATCAACATGCCGGCGAAGGCACCCGCCCCGGCGCCGATGGCAGCCCCGTCACCACCTCCCGCCATCGCCCCGATGCCGGCCCCGGTGGCCGCCCCGCCCACTGCGCCCACGCCGGCCGCCGTGGGTACTCCGCTGCCCGCCCCGAAGCCCTTGTTTTTCATGGCGGCGGGAACACCGGCCAGGAGGTTTTGGCGGTACTGCTTCACATCCGCTCCGATGGCGGCCAGCCGGTCGTCGAGTGATTGGAAAGCGGCCCGCCGCTTGGCTTCGCCATTTTCCAGTTCGGCCCGGGACCGCAACAGCGCGGGCGGGGGCCGGGAGGCCTCCTGCACAAAGATGGCCTCGAGGGCCGGAATCCGGGTCATGGGAAGAAGATCGGCGCTCAGCGCCGTCCATTGGCCGGATTGGCGGACGGCCTGACGAAGAGTCCAACCCCCTTCCAGGGTGGTGCCGGCCGGGATCACCGTTTTGGCCTGCGCCAGATCGAACACCTTGCCCGGAGGAAGATCGTAGGCGTAGACCACGCGGGGCAGAAGGCGCTGGTGGGTGGCGGAAAGACCGGCCGGAACCTCCACGGGGACCACCGGAGCGAGCACGATGTCATCCTTGGCCTTCAGACGGATCGCGTAATCCACGGATACCCCGTCTTCCAGAGTGAGCATCCGGCGCGGAACGAGGCCGGTGAGTTCGAATTGCGGAGGAAGACGTCGCCCTAACACGGTTTTGGCAAGGCCCTCCGGGGGTAGGTTCCGCCAGCGATTCCACCAGCCTAGGGTCGAAGGATCGGAGGGTGTTGCTGAGCCAAGAATCGGGATGGCCGGGGCGTTGGAGTCCTGCGCGGCCTGGGAAATTTGGCGTAACCCTGCGCTCCAGCGCGCGTAGTCGGCTTGGAGCACCTGGGGGGTGCGTAGTTCATCGTCATTTTTGGAATAGGAGGGACCGCGGAGGAGGAGATAGAGACCGGTCAGGAATCCCAGCCCCAGCAGCAAGATGGCCGCGGTTCCGAGGCCGACCACCGGAAGCCAGGAAAGAAATTGGGGCGGCTCTTTCTTGGGAAGCGGCGGCGGTTCCTCGCTTTTTTGCAGGGAAGGTTGGATACGCCGGGGCGGTCCGGACCGGAACATGATCCCAAATTACGACCGGACCCGTCGGCGAGGAAGTGTCGCCTTCTGGCAACCGGGGCACCAGCAGGTGGTCCGTCCGCCCACCCGTTTGCGGATCAGGGCCTTCCGGCAGCGCGGACATTGGCCTCCGTCTTCCCAGCGATGGAGAAAAAGCCAGGAGCGGGGCGGATCCGACCAGTCCCGCCCAATGATCCGGATGGCTTCCTTGGACACCTTTTGGGTTTTGGAATGAAGTCTGGCGATCGCTGGCTGGTCCAGAGTGCCGGCGAGGGTGCGGGGATTCAGGCCAGCCTGCCAAAGGATCTCATCGGCCATCCAGTTGCCAATCCCGGGAAAGAATTCCTGTAGCAGTAACAAGGGCTTCAGGGGGGTGCGGCCGCGTTTTTTCAGAATTTCTGACAACCTTGAAACAGAAAACTTCCGGTTGAGCACCGGGGTTGGGAGGGAAGACCACCAATCGGGAGGGCGGGAGGAAGAGTGGAAGCGGATTCGTCCGAAAAGGCGTGGATCCCGAAACACCAAGGCGTGGGTTTCGGTGTAGAGGACGAGATGATCGTGTTTGGAGGGCGGGTGGTTGGGACGCTCGGCGGAGAGTTTTCCGGTCATCCCCAGATGGATGCCCAGCCAGCGGTCGGCTCCAAAGCGAAAGAGCATCTGTTTGCCATGGGTCAGGATGGCGCTGAGCTTTTGCCCGGGCAGAAGTTTGGGAAGGTCGGTTGGGCGAACTCCGCGGAAGATCCGTTTTTCAGAATGGAGATGGACCCTGACCACACGGCAACCCAACCCCGGGCGCCATTGCCGGCTGAAATAATGAACTTCGGCCAGCTCCGGCATGGGAAAAGAGTGGGGGTCGGCGGTAAAAAATCCAAGCTTGGGTGGAGAAGAGGTTGCGATATTTTAAACGGATGGCGGTGAAATTAACCGGGCATCAGATTGAGGTGGTTCTCTCCACCTTGGACGGCTGGAAACAGGCCGGCGGGAAGATTGTCCGGGAGTACAAATTTCCTGACTTCGTGGCGGCGGCCATGTTCGTGGCCGGGGTCAACCTGGAAGCCGAGAAGATGAACCATCATCCTGACCTCCATCACTCTTACGCCTCGGTCAAAATCGAGCTGACAACCCACGATGTGGGCGGGATCAGCGAACTGGACCTTCGCCTGGCCAAAAAACTCGATTCCCGGGCCCACCCCCTGCTGGAGAAATCCTGAGCCATGGCGAAACGCGCCCTCATCACCGGGATCACGGGCCAAGACGGCTCCTACTTGGCGGAGCTGCTCCTCGGGAAGGGCTACGAGGTCCATGGCATCATTCGCCGCTCCTCCAGTTTCAACACCGAGCGGATTGATCCCATCTACAAGGATCGCCACGACAAGGGGGCTCGTCTCTTTCTGCATTACGGCGATCTCAGTGATCCGAGCTCCCTGATTAAGATCCTCGGGGAAACCCAGCCGGAAGAGATCTACAACCTCGCCGCCCAAAGCCATGTGCGGGTCAGCTTCGATATCCCGGAATTTACCGGAGATGTCACGGCGATCGGGACGGTCCGGCTCCTTGATGCCATGAGGCAGGTGGCCCCCAAGGCCCGTTTCTACCAAGCCTCCAGCTCGGAGATGTACGGGTTGGTTCAGGCCGTACCCCAAAACGAAACCACACCCTTTTACCCCCGCAGCCCTTACGCCGCCGCCAAGGTCTACTCCCACTGGATCACGGTGAACTATCGGGAGAGCTACGGGCTGCACGCCTCCAGCGGGATCCTCTTTAACCATGAAAGCCCAAGGAGAGGGGAAACCTTTGTCACCCGGAAAATCACCCGGGCAGTGGCCCGGATCAAGGCCGGCCTGCAGGACAAGGTGTACCTGGGGAATCTGGAGGCGAAGCGGGACTGGGGGTACGCCCCGGAGTACGTGGAGGCGATGTGGCGGATGCTGCAGCAGGACCAGCCGGACGACTACGTGGTGGCGACCGGCGAGACCCACACGGTGCAGGAGTTTCTGGAGGTGGCCTTTGCCCGGGCGGGCCTGGATCCCAAGAAACACGCAGCGTTCGACAAGCGGTATCTGCGGCCGGCGGAGGTGGATCTGCTCATCGGCGACGCCAGCAAGGCGAAGAAGAAGCTCGGCTGGGAGCCGAAGGTGAAGTTCAAGCAGTTGGCCGAGATCATGGTGGATGCGGACATCCAGCTCCTGGCCGAGGAGCGCGCGGGCAAGCGCATCCGGGAGTAGGCATGAAAGTTTTTGTGGCCGGGCACCGCGGCATGGTGGGCTCGGCTGTGGTGCGGGCCCTGGAGAAGAAGGCGGGTCTCTCGGTTTTGACCCAAACCCGTCAGCAGCTGGACCTGACCGATCCGGTGGCGGTGGACCGTTGGTTCGCCCGAGAAAAGCCGGAGCAAGTGATCGATGCGGCCGCGCGGGTGGGCGGCATTCTGGAAAATTCCCGGAAGCCGGTGGAGTTCCTTTTGGACAACCTCCGCATTCAGAACAACGTGATGGAGTCCGCTTTTCGGCACGGCTGTAAAAAACTTCTCTTCCTCGGCAGTTCCTGCATCTATCCCAAGCATGCGCCCCAGCCGATTTCCGAGGATTCCCTGCTGACCGGTCCCTTGGAGCCGACCAACGACGCCTATGCCCTGGCCAAAATCACCGGGGTTCGCCTGGCCCAAGCCTACCGGGATGAATATGGGAAAAGCGCCATTTGTGCGATGCCGACGAACCTGTACGGACCTGGCGACAATTTTGATCCCGAGACCTCGCACGCCTTGCCCGGAATGATCACCAAGTTTCACCGGGCCAAGGAGCGGGGGGAAAAGGAGGTCGTTCTTTGGGGCACGGGTGCCCCGAGGCGCGAGTGGCTGCATGTGGATGATTTAGCCGCAGGCCTTTTGGTGCTTTTGGAGAAATATGACGGGAGGGAGATTGTGAATATGGGGGTGGGGGAGGACCTGACCATCCGGGAACTGGCGGAGAAGGTGAAACAGGCCGTGGGTTTTGCCGGCGCCATCCGCTGGGACACCGCCAAGCCGGATGGCACGCCCCGCAAACTGCTTGAGGTCACCCGGATCCGGAAGTTGGGCTGGAAACCGGCGATTTCGGTGGAGGAAGGGATTGCTGCCACCTACACGTGGTTCCGGCAAAACGCCCCAGAAGCCCGCAGCTGATCCGCACGGGCGGGGAAAAAGTTTTCACAAGAAGGTTGCGGAATTTCCCCGCTTTGCGGATTGTTTTTTGATGGCCGAAGTCCTGGTTTTGCAGCACGAGCCGATGGAGGGTCCGGGCACGATTGCCGAGGAGATCCGTGCCGCGGGCCATGCCGTCCGAATCGTCCGGATCGACCAGAAGGAAAAGGTGCCGATTGACCCTGCTCCTTTCGGTGGGCTGGTGGTGATGGGCGGTACGATGGGAGTTTACGACCAAGGGAAGCTTCCCCATCTCAAGGAGGAAATCAGCCTCCTCGGCAAGGCGGTCAAAGCCGATCAACCGGTTCTGGGCATCTGTCTGGGGGCCCAGCTTCTGGCCGCCGCCCGCGGGGCGGAGGTGAAGCCCGGAGAAAAAGAAATCGGCTGGTTCCCGGTCCATAAGATGCCGGATGCCTGCAAGGATCCGGTGCTTCGCCGCCTCCCTGAAAATTTCCCCGCACTCATGTGGCATGGGGATCATTTTTCGCTGCCTCCCGGGGCCGTTCATCTCCTCAGCACCCCGAAGTGTCCCTGTGCGGGTTTTCGCTGCGGGAAAAAGGCCTATGGGCTGGTGCCCCATCTGGAAATGACCGCGGCAATGGTGGACGAAATGGTGGCATCGTCCCGGAAGGAGTTGGCCGCCGCCCAGGTGGAACCGGGGAAAATCCTTGAGGACAGCTCCGAGTATGCGGAACCGACGGAGGAGCTGGCCCGAACCATGTGGAAGGCGTGGGTCGGGTTGGTGGGCTAGAGGAAGCTTTGGCGAGGGGGGAGGAGAGAAGGAGGCTGTCCTAAGGGTTCAACGACAGACAAAGATCCGCCAAGCGAAGCGAGGCGTCGGGTTTGGAAGCGGCGGCCAGCTTTGCCTTCCACTCCTTCCAACCTTTTCCATTTTCCCGCAGGGATTCCCGGATGGCCTGCACGGCGCTGGCTCCGTCGGGGGTGAGTTGGGCGACGCCAATTTCCCGCAGGAGGGAAAAGTTCCCTTCTTCCTGACCCGGCACCACCTGGGTGACCAGAAAAGGGGTCCGCGAAGCAATGGTTTCCTGGGTGAGAGCACCCCCGGCCTTGCCGACGACGAAATGATTTCGGGCGAGGATCGATGGCATTTCCGTGGTCCAACCCAGCAACTGGACCTTGTCCCGCTGCGGTCCGAGGGCTTCTGCCACCTTCTGCATGATCTTGGGATCCCGTCCCGTGCCAATGGTGACCTCCCATCCCGGTTGGGCGGCCAAGGCGGCGGCCAATTCGGGACCGCCGCGGAGCCCCGAGTTGAGCAGATGCAGGATTCGCGGTCGTTCGCCGGGAGGTTCGTCGCCCGGGTGGGCGTCGGGAGCAGCAAACCGGGGGTCCACCGGGAAACCGACAGGCCTGATTTTATCGCGGCGGATGCCGAGGGCGGCCAGGGCCGTGGCGGTGGGTTCGTTGGGGACGATCCAAAGGCTGGCCGGGGCGCTGGACCATAGCCGGTGGACTGAGATCGAATCGGTCACCACCGTGATTAGCTGAAAAATTCCCCGCAGATCCCGGGGAAGTCGGGCGATAAGGTGGGCATAAACCGGAAAGGTCAGCACCACCACCTTGGGCCGGTGTTGTCGCAACAACTCCTCCACCCGCCGCTGGGCGGCTCCGTGGAGGAAAAGGGTTTTTTCGATGAAGGGGAGACGGTGGCAGGCCGCATAAAAAAGATTCCAGGCATGCGGAGCCCGGTTGATCAGGGTGAGATAAAGGCGGCGGGCGAAATCATTCAGCGCCGGGTTGGATTCGGCGAACGGGTCGGCGACCACCGGATGTCCGCCTTTTTGTTGGAGGGCGGCGGCGAGGCCCCGGGCGGCGGCGTTGTGTCCGTCGCCGAAAGCGGCGGTCAGAATAAGGACAGGGGAGGCGCTCACATCAGTCCGTCCCGCTCCAACTCGTCCAACCGGCGGTCGTCGTGCTGGTCGACGATTTCGGTTACTCCGGCCAGCTCGAGTAGGATGTCGAGGCACAGCGAGATCTTTTCGTTGGGAAGGCCGGTGGTTTCAATCACCCGGCGTCCCCGGGTCAGGTAAGCCCAGGCAAAATCCCCGCCCAAAAGAACGCGGAACTGGAGGTGGTCGGCAGGAAGCAGATCCTGGGGGGACTGGATGTGAGTGGTGGTGTTGCCGGCTTGTACCCCGGGAACCACCTGCTCCACCCGTTCGAAACGGGCCAGCCAAGATTCGAGGATCTTCCGGATGGAGTCGTCGGTGTGGGGATCCGCGAAAACGGCGACGTAACCCCGGGAGATCATGGGGGAAGCGCCCTTTAGCGGGCTTCGCGGGGCAGGGAGTCGAAGCGGGTGAAGCGGGGCTGAAAGAGAAGACGGATCCGGTCCGTGGGACCGTTTCGCTGCTTGGCGATGTTCAGCTTGCAGACGATGCCGCGGTGGGCGGGGCGGTTTTCCTGGGCCTCGCCCTCCTCGGAGGAGGATTCGGCGGAGTCGTGCTCCCCGGTGTCATTTTCGCGGCTGAGCAGCATGACCACGTCGGCATCCTGTTCGATGGAGCCGGATTCACGCAAATGGTGCAGGGCCGGATCCTGGTTGGTCTCCTCCGGTTTCCGGTTTAGCTGAGCGAGCACCACCACCGGGATGTTCAGCTCCATGGCCAGCGCCTTCAGGCCCCGGGAAATCTCGGAGACCTCCACCTGCCGGCTTTCGCGGGCGCGGTCGGTCCCCGAGGTGAGGAGCTGGAGGTAGTCGACGAAGATGATCTCGATGTGGTGCATCTTTTTGAGGCGGCGGGCCCGGGCGCGCAGCTGCCCGATCGAAAGCAGACTGGATTCGTCGAGGAGGAGGGGAAGGTCGCTGATTTCGGCAGCCACCCCGCGCAAAGCGGTGATCTGGCTTTCGCTGAGTTGTCCGCGCCGGATCTGCTCGGAATCCAAGCCGGCATGGGAGGAAAGAAGCCGGAACATCAGCTGTTGGGCGGACATTTCCAGGGAGAAGAAGGCCACCGGATATCCGGGGCGGATGAAGTCGTCCTTATCGACGTCGAATCTCTGCCGGAGGATGTGGCGGGCCATGCTGAGGGCGAGGGCGGTTTTGCCGACGCCGGGACGGGCGGCGATCACGATCATTTCCCCACCCTTGAAGCCGGTGGTCATCTG